>NZ_JACHHY010000016.1 GCF_014202905.1 Chitinivorax tropicus
CCGAGATCAAGACCGACAGCCGCCGTGTCATCGACTACCTGCTGTCCCCGATCAAGGAGGTCTTCAGTGAGGCTATTCGCGAGCGATGAGGGGTAACAACAGGGCGCCGACGCACCACGTGCAGCACTTCGTAGAGTGCTCCGGTGCAGGTCAGCTGGATTCGCAATGAATATGGAGGACTCATCAATTGGAGGTAACCACCACAATTTGAGCAGCAAATCATGACAGGACGCTATGAATGCCATAGCGTGATTTTGAGAAATAGCCAAGTAGGGAATTTATATGCCAAGCACACCCAGTAAAACAGAAGTCAATGTCAATCGAAATGGATTTGATTTTTCCTGGACATTCGATCCATCAACCGGCCTATCGGAAGGCTTTGATTTTGCAAGAGCAGAAGCAGCCCTGAAAGAAAAGGGTTACGTCTTTGTCGGATACCATGGCACAAACATAGCAGCGGCCAAATCCATTGCCGAAGATGGCGTCAGAGACCCCGGAACCCGAAGCGAGACTGATCCGAATAATGTTTTCTATACCTCGCCCTCTGCAGAAGTGGCACATGGTTATAGTTTGCCGAGCGTGGACGATCCCGCAAGAGGGGGCGATCCCGCAGAGAGGGCAAGGGCACTCGGAGACTCACGTGGCGTTCTGTTGAGAGTCTATCTACCTGCTGATGTAGTTCAGAAATACGGGTATCAGTTTGATGCATCAACAGATGCTCACACATCGCTCGGTGACACCGATGTTCAAGCTCTGCTCAGTCATATGCAGTCAAAAGGCGAACCATTCCTGTTATCCGGGCCGCAAGGCTCTGCTGCAGACGACCTGAGCCATCGACTACCCGCGACCTTGATCAATTACCGGATGGCGGAACGGGCGATTGCCATCCCGTCGACAGTTGTCGGAACGAATGTACATTTAGCGCCATATACATCATCCAGCGCGGAGCCAACTGATCTTGCACATGTCAAGACCTTAAGCGTTTCGAAGAATGCGGCAGGCAAGCTGGTGTTCACACCACAGGAGTCACGGGCTCAATTGATTTCCGACACCTACAAGCCTGAGCTCGCCATGAAAGATGTTCAACCCGTCCCAAGTGTTGATGTGGACCCAGCCGCTTTCTTTACGCCCTCCGCCGAGCTAGCCAGGCCGGAGCCATTTCGCCCCAGACCGACCCCATTTTCTGACTTAAATTCGATCAAATCACACTTCCGCAACATTATCCTGGACCCATCCCCCATCGGCACAAGCGCTAATTTGATTGAGGCAATGAATGGTCGCTTGCCTAAAAAAGACTTCGTAGTCGCTGGACTAGTATTGAAGCAACACAGTATTGCCTATAAGCAAGCAATTGAGGCACTGGATCGCTATTCGGAGTTGAATCGAAAAATTGGCCTTGGTGATCATGCCCCTGATCGTCTGGCAGTAGTTGCTGAGCTGGATACGGCGGTGAAGGCGATTGTAGCTGCTGCCAATAGCTATATCGACCAGCATGCGGCTGATCCGGAAAAAAAATCTGCTGTGGCAGTCATGAGGCGTTTGGGAAATGATGCCACCAGGGAATCCAATGTAATAACCAATCTAAGCAATGATTTACGTAGTTCGGGTGATATTGCCACTTATGGTGCCAGCTTGCCTTTGGCAGACGCGCTAACGGTCAAGCGCAATAAGCTCAATCTCGAAACAATAGCAACTCGTGCTGCCTGGCGCGAATACTTCTTTTCCTCTGCGGAGTTGGAGCTGGGTGCCGATCTGGCAAGGTCGATGGCATACAAGTACTTTTCCATGGAGAGTACTCATGCGTCGGAAAGCACCCTTACGCCCGAGGCAGCTCAGACGGCTGCCATTGCCGAGGGGCGGCAATTACAGAGACTGCGCAGTAGTGCTATTGATACTGTGATCATTAATGGCAAGTCTGTAACACTTGCGAGAGAACTAGGCAACCGTAAGGCGTTCGCAGAACAATTCAAAGAGGTATCTGACTACAAGACTAAAGAGCAGATCTGGAAGGATCAGGCAGCGTTTAATAATGCTCGTCTTGAGGTGCTGGTGACCGATGGTAAAGCATTGATTGAATCCACACCGGCGGAGCAAATCTCATCGGTTCGACAGTATACCAAAGGGTTTAGCAATTACCTCAGCCCATATCTCCGGACCGGTGGAATCAGAGCAACTAAAACCAAAGAAGAATTGGATACTGGGCTCGCCTTGTATGAGGGTTCGCTAAAGAAGATGCCGGCGTACCGTGGGCCCCTCTTCCGCGCTATACGCGATGAAGGGATTCGAGAGGCATTGGCAAGTGGAAGAATCGGGGTGGGAGATGTAATCGGTGACGCCGCATTCATGTCCACCTCATTCCGCATGAACACCTTGAAAACGCTACAGTTTTTTGAAACACCACCAAGCCTTGTGGTGTTTGACATCGACTCTGATCAGGGCAGGCGGCTGCCAAAACTCGTCGCCGAGGTCACTAATCCACAGGATGAGGTTATCCTACCACGGGATGGTCGGTATCAGATTGTCGGCTATTCACTCTATCACGAACCTGGTAAAAAACCTGGGGAGCTAGGTCGCCCAGTGACCTATATCAAAGTCAAGCACATGGTCGGCCTGAACGCACACGATGTATATCAAATGAACAATGGCGCCATGGGTAGACCTCCAGTTTTACATACCATTTCTGATTTTGGGCCGGATGGTCGTACCGTGCGTGATCTACTACTATGGAATGACTTCCAAAATACCCATGCCAAAACATTTTCGGCATTGGCCAATAGTGAATCCGTCGTTTCCAAATTCGTGCCACAGTCATTGTTCCTGAAGCAAGCCGAGGGCGATGCGCGTCTCGGGCTATGCAAAGGACTGAGTCAAATATGGGCTCAGGTCATGATGAAGGGTGGCGATACTGCGGTAAAAGGCTTATTTGACAATCTGTTCATTTTGTCAGCAATGGAAGACCCCGCACGAACCTCCGTTGATGACTTGGCCTTTTCCAATATCTTCCGCAGTAATGTGGAGGATATCCACAATCAAATCAGTAACACGGATCTTTCCGCCAAAGGCTCACTCAGTTTGGCCGAGGTGATGTCTGGTCTGGCTGCAGCCAATCAAAGCAAGACATGGATGCTCAATACCGCAAACCACGCCATGGCGCTTTCTGTTACGGTAGAAGGCGATCAACGTCGCTATTCGTTTTATGATCCCAATCTGGGGCAATTGACCTTCAATACGCCAGACGTGGATGTGGTGCGTAATACCATCCAAACACATCTGAACAATCTGCGGGATCTCTATCAGGTTAGTGACCGTTTTGCTGCAGTCTATGAGGTCAATCCTCCACAGTCCAGCCTAGCAATCGATGTGATGACCAAGCCATATCAGACCACGCTCGAAAAGCTGGTGGCAATGGACAACACGCAAGGTAAGATTTTTGGGGCAGGGCAGACAATTGGTCGCGCAGACTTGTTCAAAGCCGGCGCAACGATCAACGGTAACAGAGTCAACGAACGGACTGATTTCGACGCAGTCAACACGATGTCAGATCTGAAATTTGACAGTGAGCTGTTGTTGAAACATGTACTTACCCTGCAGAACAATGGCGGGGCAGATGACGCCTCACTGTACCTCAGCTTGTTTGGCGACAAGGCCAACACCCCGCTGAATGATGCCCAGCTGCTCAATCTGCTGACCAACAATCCCGAGCCTGCATCACTGGCCACCATCGCTTCCTACCTAAATGGCCAGCGCACCACTGGTTCAGACGTGACAAGCGGTCGCGGAACGCTGGTCGAGCGCTTTACCAGCTACGCCAATACCCTGATCACAGATAAGGCCAACCCGCCCGCAAGCCTGGGTGCGGACATGAGGCTTTGGTTGAAGGTGCAGACCTTTGCCAGCGAAACCAAGCGTGATGGCGCATGGCTCAACGATCCAGAAGCAGTGCGCGATGTCGGCAACCTGCTGAAATTCGAGCAAGGCAAAGTCTCTTTGAAGGCACGCTTTGAAAACAGTTTGAGTGATCGAAAGAAAGCTTCGCTTCAGGCGATCGTCGACACTGCCAATATCCGACAGCTGCGGGCATTGGATGAGGCGAATCCGCTTGAATCTGGCATTAGCCGCGAGCAACTGTACAAATTGGGTGCAAATATAGATGGCCAACCTGTCGATGCCCTGAGTAATTTCAAATCCGACAAATTGCGCTTTGATGCTACACGCTTTGCCAATACTTTCACCACCGCGTCAGATTACGAGCAAGCTCAATATCTGGGCAAGCTGAAAGAGTTGGCCAAGCCCGGCACCACCCCCGAAGATCTGGTCACCGGTCAGGGAGAGGCCGTCGATGTAATGAAACAAGCCATTACCCAATTGGCGCAAATCGACACACCAAAGACTGCTTCTGACAGAATCAAAACCATCTCACAAAACATTCAGACAGCAGGTCGTGGTGCCCTCGCTGCTGGTGTAACACTCAAAGTGGTGGATAAGTATGGCAAGGTCAATGGCATCTGGTCAGCGCTGAAGGCTCTGAGCAAAGGCGATTCGGCGGGCTTCAAAGTCAGCACTGGTGGTGTAGCCAACATCTTTGGCGGCGAGCTGGCTGAAGCCATTGCGCGCAAAGGTGGTGCGGCATTGCTGAAAACCGCCGTAGCATCCCTCAAAACCGTTCCTGGCTCAGTCGTGCGTGGTTTAGGGAAAGTACTTGGCAGAGGAGCTGGTGTCATCGGTGCATTGGCGAGTGCACCATTCGATATCTATTACGGTATTGTCGAGCCACTCAAGGGTCTTGATAAGAAGACAGGGCTGGAGAGACAAGATGCCATCTACTCCATCACCAGTTCATCGATTTCACTGGGGGTTGGGGTCATCGTTGCGGCGTTAGCCATGGTAGCCAGCGGGCCGGCTGCCATTATCGGTGCAGTGTTCGCCGTGGGAATGATTCTGACTGATCGCATCTACAGCGCAGTACGCGCGGTACAAGCTATTGAAGAAAAAGTCCCATTGACCGGCATGCAAAAGCTGGAACAAGGTTGGCGTGCGTTTACTGGTCAAGGAATCAGCCATGAATTGGTTGACCAGATGAATGAGAAGACTGAGAGCGATAAACTCCAGGAGCAGTTGACCAAGTCTGCCAAAGACTATCTGAATGGCAACTCTGTATACTCCACCTTCGTCTACAGCATGCCCACTGTCAACGCAGAGAAATTTGCTACATTCAAGCGGGGTGAGAATGTATGGCAGCTCGAAAGTGAAAAAGATAAAACTGATCATGATCATGCTCACCTTCGTACTGGAACATATGAGCCGACTGGATTCATTGCAACCAAAAAAGAATTCTGGGAAGCCTATTACCAAGCCAGCAACGAAAATTTTGACTTCTCTGATACTGGCAACCAAAGCTCACGCAGCGAAGGGCTGCAGGTAGTTGAACAAACCAGCGGTTCTGATGTGGCCGCAAAAGGTGCCACCTTCCAGTTGGAGAATGGCGATGACAAAGGCAAAGGGTTCAGCAAACGCACCAACCTTTTCCTGATGGAAGCCGGCAACAAAGAGCTCACCGGCGGTGAGCTGGACGATACCTTCGTCCTAGATGCCAACTCCAGAATCGTTGGCGATGTCGACCGGCATGGCAATCCTGATCCCTATTTTGCCCAGGCACGGGCGGCCCGTGCAGCCAAGGTTGGTACGTATCGCTACAATCTAGACGCAGGTGCAGGTGACTCGGATACCCTACAACTCAACACCGATCTCAAAGATACCGGCTATGTTGGCTATCACATTGATATGTCAGCACAGACTATTGGTATCAAGAAAGAGGATGGTAGTCTGGTCAACCAGGGACGCTTTGCCAATTTCGAGCATATATTGCAAAGCAGAGATGCTGCAACGTATACCTCGCAGCACCATCTGATTGGCAACGAGGGCAGAAACATATTGATCGGCAAAGGTCGCGATACTTTAGAAGGCAAGGGAGGTAATGATCTCTATCAGATCGGTACCTTGCGTGCTGGCGACCAAGTCACCATCATTGAAACACCAGCCAAGACCAACGCTGATGCCAATGAAGTTATTCTGGGCACTCAGCTGACCAGCATTGATGATTGGCAGATCGCTCAGAATGACTTGGTCATCCATCTGAATTCGGGCAGTAGCGTCTTGATCAAGGACATGTATGTTCGCGATGAATCTGGTACCCGCGTTCGTCAAACCAAACCATTCAATTTCTACACCTCGGATGGTTTCATCTTGACACCGGTTCTGCCCAACACGATCGCCAGCACTGAGGCAGAGACTTTCTCGACATTCTCAATCAATACCATGCATATGCCCACAGAGGCCAACGCATGGTTTAGAGGGGGTAAGGCAGGCGTGGCCGTCGACTTGGCTAGTCGCACAATCACACCTACCCGCAGAACGGATATCACCTTGCTCCAGAACCAGGAGAGCATTTCCTATCAAGCTAATCAGGCACAACCGCAGACAAAATTCTGGTTGGATCATGCCGCATCTAGCCTAGCTTTGTCCGTCAGTATGGACTTGAACCCCTTGGTTACCGGATTCTCTTCATTCGATAAGGAATCAACAGTTCAATTCGAGCGACTCGTCTTGACTTTAACTGCCAACCAAGGCACCGCTCAGGAAAAGCATTACCAGATCGATGTTGGCTCATTCCTGGGTAATACTGCTCAAACCTGGTACTCTAAAAAGGAAAACAAGCTTATTTTCAAACCAATGGATGGTGCAAAGGCAATATTTGATGACCTGCGCATCTACACCACGGATGGTTATGAACTTGCCTTGAGTAAGGAATTGGGTGCATTGCTTCAAAACTTCAGATATCAAGATCGATTGTTTGGCCCAAGCATCCAAAGCGATCCGCAAACCATCGCGCTCAGCAGCAATCTGGCCATCGATCCGAGTGATATGCTAACCAGCAAGAAGAGCGATACTGTCCTGCCGAAAGCAATAACACTCAGCGAGCGTTATCAACTAATCAGCACAATGGGTACGACTTCTGAGGATATCCTTTCGGGAGATCAAACTGACAACGTGTTTGTCCTTGAAACCCCGCTTCAAAGCAATACTGAATCGTTGTTGGAAGCGTTTGACGAAGTTGCGGGTAAGGCAGGTAGTGATACTTATGTCTACAAGCAAGGTTGGGCCAACATTAACAATGCAGACGACTCAGCAGATCCAACTGATATCGCCGTTGACAATCTGATCATCAATCATGACCTGACAGCGGCGAGTATCATGAAATTTAGTGATGCTTTGTATGTTGATGTGCTTAACAGCGGGACCGTATACCTCAATAACTATTTTGTCAAAGATAGTCAAGGCATATATCGCAATGCTCATATTGACATGACGTTCAAAGGTGGCGATCAAGTACGAATCACTCCCACTGAGGATGGCCCGCATTTTGCAAGCACCATCACGCTGTCGGATGAAAAGCGTGATCGTATCATCGATCTCTCCAAATACAATGCCGTAGCGGTATTCGGAAATATTGGCAATGAGCAATTCACGGCGACCCGTCAGCTGAATGATCAGGTCTACTTGAGTGGGGGCAATGGCGCAGACGTGTATGACTTACAGAAAATCAGCAATGTTGTCATTGACAATCGCGCACAAGACAAACAGAGCGATACACTGAAGATTTACATGTCAACCCAGCCTTCAGCATCTGAGGAGCAAGACCTGAAGTTCAGCCGGTTTGACCATAATCTGGTACTACAGTGGGATGCCGGGAATACTTCCAGTGGCCATGTCGGTCAAGCCATCATTGAGGACTATTTCCTGGATGCAACGTATCAGCATCTGGACATTGAGCTCTATGACAGCACCGGTGCGCAGAGGAGCCGCATCCTCAGCGATCAGGTCAAGGCAAAGGCTGATCTCGCTGTTATATCAACAGATCTGACCTCTCGCTCGGCAGATCTGCTGATTGAAGCATTGGCTGGTTTCAATACCCAGGTGGATGTCAGTGCCACATTGGCGAAGCGTTTTGGTATACACCAGCAGAACACGCCGCAGTTGGCGGGTAGCTTGGTGTAATCCGTCTGGGTTGGTTTGCCTGGAACGGTAAGGCTTGTCCCCTGAGGTGGTCTATACCGCTGCAGGGGGTGGGCAGCCCACTGTACCGCCTCGGCGGGTCGAGTGGGGCTTTCAGGTAACAAGCCGCCCCGGTTGCATTCACCAATAGTAGGCCATGTCGGATGCACAGGCAGTTGCTGTGCATCCTGCCAGTGAGGGCATCTCGAAAAGTCCGTATTTCTTCTGCCATCTGCCGCAAGTGTATGCGGCACACGGCAAGTGAGATCAGGTTTTTCGAGGTGCCCTTTTTCCTACCGTTTCGACGGGCACTCTATCACCAGCCTGAGTGGCAATTCGGGCCCAATCAGTTTGGTCGCACGGGAATGCATAGGTCGCATTCGAATTCACCGGTCGCCTCGTCACGCTCCACCCGTCGGTCATAGCGCTCGAAGCAAGGGCCCAGGTCACATTGGACCTGCATGCCGCTTGAGGGTAGCCATTCGCTGAACAGCGCCCGCCATGCATCGGCTATATCTCGCCCTGTGCCTTTGAATCGCATCACGGCATAGCGCCCCGCCGGTAGTATCATGATGCTGGCTTGTCCATTCGCCACAAAGTCATCTGGCACTTCGACACATGCATCGTAACGACACTTCTCCGGTGGCGTGATGCTCGGGTCGTCATGGCCTAATCCATAACATGTCTGGGTGGTCAGCCCATTCAGCTGTAACCAGGGCTCAAAGGTGTTGCGCCAGAGTGCGCCGATGGCCGGGCCATAAGGGCCGATTTGGCGGATGTAGGCTACTCGGCGCTGAGGAATATGCTCGATGGTGACATGCATAGTGGTCTTTCTGGGTTGTGAATTGGAGCTCACATCTTCGCCAATGCCCTGCAACTTGGTCTGATCCAGATTGCGAATGACCTGATCGAAATTGCGTTGCCACCATGCACGTTGCCGAATCGCTACCACTTCCTCCGCCCAATGCTGATCAGCTCCTTGTCGCCATGCGGTCGGGGTGTGCCCAAACAGGCTCTTGAATGCCCTGGCCAATGCCTCTCCCGAACCAAACCCCACCATCAGTGCGATTTCCAGAATGGAGCGTTGTGGATGATGGGATAGCAGAAATGCCGCGACTGCCAACCGGCGGCGGCGGATATAGTCCCCGGGTGTCTCGCCCATGCAGGACGCAAACATCCGATGGAAGTGATAGGGTGAAAAGTAGGCAATGGCAGCCAACTGGCTCAGGTCCAGCGACTGATCCAGATGTTGATCGATGTGATCCAATACACGATTGAAGCGTTGGCTGTATCCCTGATGATATTGTTTTATCGGTGTATTCTGTGTTGCCATGATGTTTCTGCCATGATCAGGCTGTAAGTTGCCAGCAGGGCGGGGCTCATCCCTTCCAGGTAAATGGGAACTTGAGCTGTTTCCAGAAGCCATCGGGCACATAGTCGCCCAACACGCCATATTCGGTGGGCCACTCCCGATCTGATTTCACCGCCGTGCCAAACAGGTAGTCCAGAAAGGCAAAATGCGCTGCATAGTTGCGATCCAGTGCTTCCTGATCTTGTGAATGATGCCAATGGTGGAAATTGGGCGTCACGATCACATACCGTAGCGGACCGAGCCGCACACTGACGTTGGCATGGTTGAATACAGCCTGGAAACCAACGATGACAATGTAGGCATCGATCACTTCCTTGGAAAAGCCCAGTACAAATATTGGCGCCAGCACCAGCGTGCGGGTCAACAACAGCTCCAGAATATGCTGGCGGGAGCCGGCCAACCAGTCCATGCTCTTTACACTATGGTGTACCGCATGCAACCGCCACAACAATGGCACCTCATGGTAGGCACGGTGTGTCCAGTACTGGACAAGATCCGCCACCAGAATGATCAGGAACAGCTCGACGACGAAGGGCAAATCCTTCACCCAATCCTGCACCCCGTCTTTGACCGCCCAACCCAAGCCTTTGTGCACGACCAGATTGGTCGCCAGTAAAATGAACCCGACCACCATGTGGTTGACAAGGAAATGTTGAAAATCCGTCTGCCATTCCGCTCGAAATACAGGCTGGTCTTTGCGCAAGGCGAACAATTTCTCGATGAAAATGAAAATCAGGCTGGAGCCCAACAGATCAAGAATGAACCAATCGAGCCCGATGTAGGGCGTGTGGTCGGGAAAGTCATTCACAGGCACCTTATGCCCGCCAAGCAACGCTGTCAGGGCGATCAATGCAAAGGCCCAGGCAGATAGCCACCTGACCCGCCCCAATACGATATTGGTCAGCGAAATACCACCTGCCACCACCATGGCGACAAACATGATCTGGCGGATGGTGGCAACATCATAAGACTTGCGTAGCGCTGGTGTAGTGAGATAGGCCGGGAAGTGGAAGGCCAAGACGCCAAGAAGACATAGCACGCCCAGTATCAGCGCAATGACCCCAGATACCACGCCCTTACCACGCGGCATGTGTCCATGCGACTCCGACAGCTTCTTCATGTTATCCAACACGATCCATCCTCCGTATTTTCTGATGTCGACACTATGCCAAATGCGCATTCAATTGAACATCTAGATGCATGGCTGGCTAACAGGTTTTGCTGGCAAGCCACGCCGAGCCAGGGCAGAACCGCCGGCTTCCCCTTCGCTTCCATGTAACAGATTTTACGATGGCGCCTAAAGAAACCGTATTTCCAGCCGATATACAGATCAACCGAAGCCTCCGATCACCAATATAGTCAGACACTGCGATGCAGATTCAGACCAACCTCGGCTCCTTGTTTTCACAACGGGTGCTCACACAAACCACAAATGGCACAGGCACTGTGTTACAGCGCCTATCCAGTGGCTTGCGCATCAACACCGCCAAGGATGATGCCGCTGGCTTGCAGATTTCTGAGCGGATGACCGCGCAGGTTCGAGGCAATGTGCAAGCCATACGCAATGTGAATGATGGCGTGGGCATCCTGCAGGTGGCGGAAGGCGCCATGACCAGCACCATCGACATGTTGCAACGCATTCGTGAGCTGGCGGTTGAGGCCAATAATGCTTCGTTGTCCACCAGTGATCGTTATGCCTTGCAGCAGGAGTCGATACAGCTACTGAATGGCATCACCAAGATCGGTGTGCAGACTGAATTCAATGGCGATCAGGTCTTTTCTCAGAGCACCGACAGCATCGGTGGCAACGCCACCCGTCGTGCCGTCTCGGATGGGCTGAAGCTGGGATGGATCGAAGAATCAGAAGCATTAATCAAGAAGTATTTCGGTATCGTTGCCGATGGCGCGACCTTGACCATCAATTTTGACACCAGCGATGGTGCCGGTAATACCTTGGCCTCGGTGTCTGGCTCAGTCGGGGCAGGCGGTAAAGTATTCAATCAATCGCTGAATGTGGACATGGCGGACTTTGTGCCGCCCAATCTGCCAGATGGCGGCACAGCCCCTTTCTATAACGACCGCGTCATCGCCCACGAAATGGTGCATGCCGTGATGGGCCGGGCCGTCAATATGGCCGCCATGCCTACCTGGTTTCTGGAAGGTGCCGCCGAGCTGATTCACGGTGCAGATGAACGGCTGGCTGGCGATATCCAGGCCGCAGGCGGATCGGTTTCGACCATCGTCACCAACATCTCCAACGCCTGGACTGGCACCAGCCGTGACTACTCATCGGCTTATGCCGCTACGCGTTACCTGCATGACAAACTGAAGGGGCTGGGTGTCGAAGGCGGGATTAAAGGCCTCATGCAAAAATTGGCCAGCACTGGCTCCAATCTCGATACCGCGCTCAATGCCGTCACCGGTGGCACCTATGCGAGCACGGCAGCATTCCTCACTGACTTCGGGGCCAATGGTGTCAACTACATCAATACCCGGATGAATCTCACCAATACGGATACAGGTGGTATTGGCGGTTTCGATGCTGACAGCGGCGCTGTCCGTAGCGCCAAGGACGTGTTGTCCGATCAAGGTTCAACCTATGCAGACAAGATGACCGATGGTTTTCGTCTGGTGTATCCGACAGTGGCAGGTGGAACAGGTGCCAAGTACTATCAATTACAGCTTGGCTCCAATCCACAACAAACACTGACCGCATCATTCACGGCAGTAAATGCCCAAGCATTGGGCGTAGATGACATTGACCTGGTCAAGCTCCCCACACATGCACTTGCTCATATTGATGAAGCATTGGACTACCTGAACAAGCAACGTGCCCAGATCGGTGCTCAATTATCCAGGCTGGCTTTTTCATCGCAGAATCTGTCCTTCAACGTCGAAAACACCTCATCCTCTCGCTCCCGAATCCGCGATGCTGACTATGCATCCGAAACTGCAGCCCTGGCACGGCAACAGATTCTGCAACAATCGGGCACGGCCATGGTGACACAAGCCAATCAGCTACCCAAGCTCGCCCTGCAGTTATTGCGCTGAGGCAAACCAGCCTTCATCTCTTGCTTGATCCAGTCGATGTTTCAGGTAATGCCACAATGCGGGACAACCCGTCTCGATCTGCTCGGCCAAGCGACTAACCACCCGCTCATAGCTGATACCATTCTCACGCCAACTCTGGCCTTGATTGTTCAAGTTCAATAGCGCGGGCATGGCCCGATCGATTGCACCGGCAAAACGAGCCTCTGCTGTAGCACCCGCCTCGAATTCTTGCCAAAGTGACAGAAAATATGCGCCAGTCGGCGCCGGCAGTAGACCGAAAATACGCTTGACCGCCACCAGCTCGGCGGCCTTGCGCACATCCCAGCCCCCCTCAGCATAGACAATGGTATCGCCCGTATCGATCTCACCAATATCGTGTACCAGCAGCATGGCCACCACATGATCGATCTTCACGGGTACTGGCGCATATGCCTGCAACGCCATTGCCAGCATGGCTATCTGCCAGCTGTGTTCCGCTGAATTCTCATAGCGCGTCAGGCCAAGTGGCTTGTTCTTTCGGGTCACCCCTTTGAGCTGGTCCAGCTCCAGGATGAAATCAACGATTTCCTGCATTTTCTCTTTCAGACATCCAGGCAATGGTTTGACAGACCTCCCAGAGCCTACTGGATTCCAACATCTGGATCAAAGCAGCATTAGCCGGTGGAGCGGTATTTTTGACCGTTCAGCGAAAATTGCTTGTTCAAAAATTCTGATATAAAAAAAAGTTCTCCAGAAAAATCAATCATTATTCTTGAATTCGAATTTATCTTCACAGAGCCCTGAAAAACATCGCCAATTGACAAGAAAACCACCTTCTGGAACCATTCTTACTTGATTTAGTACATAGTCATTAATAATTTCATTTAAATTAATGTACTTAATCGAATACACAAAAATGTGTGCGCAGACATAAAATCGTGCTGATCATCGACCAGCAATCTAGTCAGAGCCAGTATTGGCGTGCCATGGAAACAACCATGCCGCTTCAAAAAATTAGATCAAATTTGAATATCCATTCAATTAACTTGAATGAAAGTGATGCAGAAAGAGATATATCGCATTGAATTGGCCTGGTGTTGCCGACCCGGTTTCCTCGCCCGAGCCGAAACCTCGTCAACAGCAACTGGGCCGCTGGTTATGGAAAACGCCATGGATATTCGAGATGGAATGACCACATGGCGTTACTTGATTGCAGATCAGCAACACCTAGCAGGATGTCGAAAAATGGATGGAAAACTGAATACCACCACGTTGAGTCTCGCGCACGATCAAACCCTACCTGATCTGCTCCGCGCACAAGCACTGGCTTACCCAGAGCGGGTAGCCGTCGTGCATGATGATCAGGAAATAGGTTATCGGGAGCTGGTCGAAACCAGTGAGCAGGTCTCATCCTATTTACGGCATCTGGGCATCAAGGCTGACGGGTGTGTCGGCATCTTTGTGGACCCATCGGTCGATTTGCTGGTAAGTATCTGGGGCGTGCTGTTTGCAGGGGGGGCCTATCTGCCCTTGTCGCCGGAGTACCCCGAAGAGCGGCTGCGATACATGATCGATGATGCCAAGATCCAGGTCATCTTCACCCAGCAACACCTGAAAGCAAAGCTGGCCGAGCTGGCGCCATCCCATATCCAGATTGCCACCATGGCCGATGTGCAGGCATTCACCAGCCATCGTCAGCAGCAAAGCCAGCCCCATCTGGCGGGCAAACATGATCTGGCCTATGTCATTTACACCTCAGGCAGCACAGGCAAACCTAAGGGCGTGATGATCGAGCACCATAGCATCGCCAGCCAGATGCGATGGCTGCAGGCGACGTACCAATTGGGGGGTAATCGTGCGGTGCTTCAAAAGACGCCGATGAGTTTCGATGCCGCACAATGGGAGATCCTGGCCCCTGCCGTAGGCTGCCGAGTGGTCATGGGCAACCCAGGTATCTACCGTGACCCGGAAGCCCTGGTCAGAACGATCCTGCGCCATCAGGTCACCACATTGCAGTGCGTGCCGACACTCTTGCAAGCCTTGCTGGAGACAGACGGCATCCACGATTGCACATCGCTGACCCAGATCTTCAGCGGGGGGGAGATCTTGTCCAGGCAATTGGCCAGACAGTGTCTGGACACCCTGCCCAATTGCGCTTTGGTCAACTTGTATGGCCCGACCGAGTGCACAATCAATGCCTCAGCATTCACAGTGCGGCGTGAGCAACTTGCCGATGGCCCGCATGCCATTTCAATCGGCACTCCCGTCAAGGACACTCAATATTACATCTTGGACGAAGCACAACAACCCGTCGCAGAGGGTGAGCCGGGAGAGCTGTACATTGGTGGCATCCAATTGGCGCGGGGCTATCTGCATCGCCCCGAGCTGACCACAGAGCGATTCGTGGACAACCCGTTCGACACCAAGACTGGCGCCAAGCTGTATCGCACCGGCGATCTGGTCACCAGAAACGAGGACGGGACGGTTCACTTTTTGGGCCGAGTGGATCGGCAAGTCAAATTACGTGGTTTCCGTGTCGAGCTGGACGAAATCCGCCTGGCCATCGAGGCCCATGACTGGGTGAAGAATGCAGCCGTGCTGATCAAGCAAGACCCACGCACCAGCTTTCAACATTTGATTGCCTGCATTGAATTGAATGCAAGGGAAGCCGCGTTGATGGATCAGGGCAACCATGGCGCCCATCATCAATCCAAAGAAAGCCGGCTGCAGGTACGGGCCCAATTGGCAAACCTGGGCTGCCGTGACGAGGCCGAGCTGGCTGGCAGACCAGTGGTCAGCCTGGCGGGCTATGAGCCCACCGAGACCCAGCGGCGGCGCGTCTTCGCGCGGAAGACGTATCGATTTTACGAGGGTGGGCCAGTGCAACGTGCTGATGTCCTACGGCTACTGGATACGCCGATGCCAAGCACGCAACCACGTAGCCTGGATACGCTCAGCTGGGCGGCATTTGGTGAGATCCTGCGGTATTTCGGCCAATATCTCAGCACCGAACGCCTGCTGCCAAAGTATGGTTATGCCTCACCTGGCGCACTCTACGCTACACAGATGTATCTGGAGTTGAGCCATATCGGAGGTCTGCAGTCCGGCTATTACTACTATCACCCGATCCATCACCAGCTGGTGCTGATCCAAGCATTGCCCGACGCCCCGGCTGCGACAGCCCGTGTTCATTTCATCGGCAAAAAGAGGGCGATCGAGCCGGTCTACAAGAACAACATCCAAGAGGTGCTGGAATTCGAAACCGGCCACATGCTGGGCTTGTTTGATCTGGTGTTGCCTGCTTACGGGTTAGCAATCGACAACGGCGTCTTCCAGCCCGAGATCAAAGCCTCACTGGCTTGCGCCGAAGAGGACTATTACCTGGGTTCATTCGCCATCCGGCCCGATTCAGCGCCAGTGGCCGATGAGTCGCTGGGGATCTATGTGCAGGTGCATCCCGGCAAGATCGCAGATCTGGCGGGGGGGATGTATCGCTATCAATCCGGGCAGCTGACGCGAATATCTGATGAGTTGATCCAGAAAAAGCATGTCATCGCGATCAACCAACAGGTGTACGAGAACGCCAGCTTCGGCATTGCCATGACCAGCCATGATCAACAGACATGGCGTCAGTACATTGCGCTGGGCCGCAAGCTGCAACATCTGCAAATGAACGACCAACAGCTTGGCTTCATGTCCTCCGGCTATAGCTCGAAAACTGGCAATGATCTGCCTGCTGCCAAACGGCTGGCGGCCATCCTGACCAATAGTGGCGAACCATATGGCTCATGCTACTTCTGCCTGGGCGGACGTGTCAGCGATGAGCAGATCGCCAGCGAGGGCATGAAGGAAGACACTATTCACATGAAAGGCCCTGCCGAGCTGATTCGGGAGGATCTATTGAATCTGTTGCCTGACTACATGATGCCCAATCGCATCGTGGTCATGGATCAATTACCACAGACCGCCAACGGTAAAATCGACCAGAAGGCACTGGAATCCGCCAGCCAGACACAACTTGATCTGACCGAGCGCCCCATGGTCGCGCCGCGCACAGGCACCGAGATCAAAATCGCGGACATCTGGAAACAGGCGATGAAATGGGACGCCGTGTCTGTTCAGGATGACTTTTTCGAGTCCGGTGGCAATTCGCTGATTGCGGTATCACTGATCAACAAGATCAATAAAACATTCCAGGCCACCCTACCACTGCAGATCCTGTTTGAAGCCTCCACCATTGAAAAGCTGGCGGAAAGGATCGACCGATTGGACAGCCAGCCTGTGTCACGCATGGTTCCCCTGGCCACAGCTGGTAACAAACCCGCCATCTTCTGCTGGCCGGGTCTGGGCGGCTATCCGATGAATCTGCGAACCCTGGCCAATCGCACTGCGGTGGATCGACCGTTCTATGGGGTTCAGGCACACGGTATCAACGCTGGTGAAACGCCCTATGCCACCATCCGCGAGATGGCGTTACAGGACATCAAAGCCATCAAACAGATCCAGCCAACTGGCCCATATACCTTGTGGGGCTATTCATTTGGTGCACGGGTTGCGTTTGAGGTGGCGTATCAGCTGGAGCAGGCTGGTGAGCGTGTCGAGCACTTGTTCCTGCTGGCGCCCGGCTCACCGGAATTGCGTGCGCAAGATGCCGCACAACACGGTCAGGAGCCAAGTTACACCAACAAGGCGTTCGTCACCATTCTGTTCTCCGTGTTTGCCCACAGCATCACCAGCCCCGCACTGGATGAATGCCTGCGGGTCACCCAGGACGAAGCCAGCTTCACATCCTTCATCTGCGCCCGCTATCGGCATTTGGAGCCCGACTTGGTGCAACGGATCAGTCAGATCGTGCGACAGACATTTGAATTCAAATACAGCTTCAACGAGCTGTTGGCGCGTCAGTTGAACACGCCCATCACGCTGTTCAAGGCGCAAGGCGACGACTATTCATTCATTGAAAACAACGGTGGCTATTCAACCCAAGCACCCACCGTCATCGAGCTGGAAGCAGATCATTACAGCATGCTCAAGACCCCGGATCTCGATGAGCTGGTCGATGCCATCCATCGCCGCCTGAACCCAACACCCCATAACACTGCCATTCAAATTGGCAACCAAGCAGGAGACCGTATCATGCCGCATATCAATATCAAGCATTTCCCTGTCGAGCTGGGCAACAGCCAACGCGCACAGCTGGTCGATGCCCTGACCAAAGCCGTGCAGACGGCGTTTGGCTGCGAAGCGGGCGTCATTTCCATCGCATTGGAACCGGTCACACCAGAAAACTGGAGTGAACAGGTGTATGACCCCGAAATCAAAGGCCGCCAGAGCCTGCTGTGCAAACACCCATCCTATTGATCAAGTAACAACAGGCCCAGCACTAGACAGGGCTCCGTTCTCCCTTGGACAAAAAGGGACATTTGGCCACCGGTAGCACTCACCGCGCCGGTGGTTATATCTCAGCAGCTTGGCACCAACATGGTGCAGCACGCTTCCACCAGCGTATCGAGCTGCAAATGCTTCCATTTCGACCGACCATACCGATCATTTCCTACCTCTGCTGGCATCGATTTCTATCAAGCCGTTGACATCTTTAGGAAATTTTTTCTTAACATTCCTTTTATGCCACATAGACTGATAAATACCGGGCTACAGCACCCCTGCCCCACCGACAACATCCCGTTGATCGCGGCAATGGACAAGTTTGGCGTGCTGGTGGGCGTAGCACAATCCACACAGGCCGGTGATTGTCTGATAGACCCTCGAAAGGAAGTTCCGATGAAGCAAGCAGCTTATGATCTCGATTTTGATAAGCACATGAACGCCACGCTGGTCGTGGCCTGCGGCGAATGCGGGCACGAGACGCGCAAAAGGCTGAAAGGGTTAGCGCCCGATCACCATTTCCGCTGCAGTGAATGCGGCCACCACATCGTGATACCGCATCAGCATCTGGAATGGGCCCAGCAAAGGACGGAGGCAATCAAAGCGGCTTATCACGTAGCTGCCAGCGCTTGATCGGCCCTCAGCGGCCATCCAATGAAAAGGGCTGCATCATGCAGCCCTTTTCCATATGTCAATTCAGGTCACTTTTTCGATTTGGCAGCAATCTCCACCACCGCCTTGCGGATCTCGTCCGCGTCCAGCCGCGTCAATTGCTGCACCGTCTGCCTGACATCGTGCGGCAGCACCAGATGTGCTTCATTGGCCGACGCCTGCAGTTGCCGGTCAAACACCAGTTGCCGCTGTTCGTTTTCACCCAGCACTCCGATGCGTTTCAAGGTCTGGATGAAGCTACGGAATACACCTTTGTCGAAGAACTCAGGTGCCGGATGCTCATGCAGAATCGCCAGCCGCTGCGCGAACATCGAGCATAGCTCCTCCAGATGCGCCGCCGTGATCTTGCCAGAGCCCTGGCGGGTAAGCAGCGCCACAGCGATATAGTAGCGCTCCATGGCTTGTCGGACGGATCGAGCCAGGATCTCCAGTTGCATGTACTCCGCACTGTTACGATTCGGCGCCTTGATCGTTGTCTGGTCGCTACGCATGGCCAGCAGGCCGCTCCCGATCATGGCATCGATCTGACGATTCACTACCTCGTCCAGCGCCTCGATCGACCAATGCAGGAACAACTCGGCCTGCAAGAAGGGGTAGAGATTCCGGATCAACTCAACAATGCGGCCCCGCTCCAAGGCGTTCTCATTGGTCAGGAAGCATGCGATCATGCCTTGCAAGGTGAACAAGTGTTGCACATTGTTGCGGAAATACGTCATCTGCAAAGCCTGCGCACCCTCTAGCTGAATCAGATTGCCCAATGGATGCGACAAGCGCTCCAGCACCTTCATCTTCATGCCATATTCAATCAGGGCTCGACCATCCAGCGCAGTCAGCTCGATCCGATCACTGTAGGGCGCATCCGCCAGCATCTTGCGCAGGGTGTCCAGATAGGCCACCAGCAGATCCTCATCTGCCACTTGTTTAGGCGTGGACAACAACGCAAAAGCCAGCAGGTTGATCGGGTTGACCACCGCTGCGCTGTTGATCTGGGTCACAATCCGGTTGGCCAACACATCCACTGACTTGCTGACCCAAGGTACCTTGGTATCCTCGATGGCCGGCTCATCGCGCCAGCCAGGGTGCTGCTCATCCAATAGATCAGCCAAGGGAATGGGCTGACCGAAGTTGACGTGCACCTCACCGAACACTTTTTCGATATCGCGAATGGTCTTGATCAACCCCCAAATCGATTCTTTCTCTTTGGGTTTGCCTGACAACTCGGCAACATACGTGCCACCCTCCATCACTTTTTCGTAACCGAAATAGATGGGCACGAACACGATCGGGCGGCTATGGTCTCGTAGGAAGCTCGCCAGCGTCATGGCCAGCATCCCCCCTTTCGGACTCAGCAAGCGCCCGGTACGGCTGCGCCCCCCTTCGATGAAATACTCGATCGGGTAGCCTTTCTGAATCATCATGTGCAGGTATTCGTTGAACACCGCCGCATAGAGATGATTGCCCTTGAAGGTGCGACGCAGGAAGAACGCCCCCCCCCGCCGCAAAATCCCCCCCACCACGGGTAGATTCAAGTTGGCACCCGCCGCAATGTGCGGCACCATCATTCCTTGTTTGAAGATGACATAAGACATCAACAAATAGTCGATATGGCTTCGGTGCGTGGGCACATAGATGATTTCCGGGCCTTCGGCAGCCAAGTCCACCAGCTCATTCATGCGGTAGACCTTGACCCCATCGTACAGGCGAGTCCACAACCAGGTCAGGAATTTCTCATACGCCCGCACTGTGGGGTAGGAATAGTCGGCTGCAATTTCCATTGCGTAGCGACGGGCGGTGTCCTCCAGCTTGTGTGGCAGGACATTCTTCTCTCGTGCTTCCAGTTCAATTGCCCGCTGGACTGCGTCCGTTTCCAACAATGCATTCACCTGGGTGCGGCGGTGCGACAGATCGGGGCCGATTGCCATCTCGCGCTGGCGGCGGAAATGCACCCGCAAAATGCGCGCGATCTTGCGCAGCGTCAGCTCTTCGTTCTGCCCTTCATCCACCACCTCCCGCAGGCTCATCGGCTCTTCGAACCGAACCAAGGTGCCCCGCCCATGGATCAGCACACGGAATAGTTGTTTGATGGCGCTCGGTGTCGCCCAGCTGTCGGTGAACAGGATCTTCAGCAGGGAATCTTCTTTCTGCGGCTGGCGGCCCCATAGAATCGTCACCGGCACCAGCTGTACATCAAATTTCGGGTCGGCCATCACCGCTTGTACCAACCGCTTCAGGCGCGGTGAGTAGGCAAAACGGTTTTGGCGGCGCAGGCCAGGCGTTTCACCTCGCGTCAAGAAGAAAAACGAGCGATCTTCACGGACATCCAGGCTCTGAAAGCGCCCCATGGCCCGAGGCAAGCCTGTCCGGATGGTTTCTGTTTCCAGCACCATCAGGTTGGACAATTGCCTGGTCTGCAGCACATAGCAGACCGGTTTGTTCGGATCGAGCTTGAGCGATGTCAAATCCTGTGGCAATACCTGTGTACGCACCCACAGGTACAGCAATTTACGTGATAACAGGCTGAACGCCGCCTCTAGGCCTAGAAATTTGAGCATCAGACTACCAAATACCTAATTGTCGTCAACAGGGCGCGCATTGTAGCGCGAAAACGTCTTGAATCCATGCTTTGGTATTGATTTATAAACTGAAGTCTGCTTCATGATGCGACCCGGTGTATGTTCGTTCTGGCAACATCCTGTATCGGCGCGGTTTTCGATCGGGCAGATCTGCCCGGCCCCACTCTAAACCATAATACCCCCGCACCTACCCATCCGCCCCTACCTTGTACATTGCCAGTACAACTGCCCACCCAAAAGCTCGATTCGTCGGTATGCTGCTTGCCAGGTTTTGACAATACGGTTTCATCACCCGTGCGAATCCACATTTGACCAAGGAGTATCCCGTGAGCACTACCACACTGTCGTTTGACGCAGTCACCCCTGCTGATTTCCATATCATCGCTGAATTGGGCCATCAGATCTGGCACGCGCATTACAGCAAGATCATCAGCCAGCAGCAGATCGACTACATGCTCACCGGTCGTTACACACCAGAAAATCTGCAAGCCTATGTGGATGCGCCAGATCGCTGGCTTAAGTTGCTGCGCGTGGGCGACAAAGCTGTTGGTTACTTCAGCTATGCGCTGACCCGCACACCAGCGGAAATGAAGCTGGAACAACTCTACCTGCTCCCGGCCCTGCATGGACAGGGCCTGGGCGGCCAGATGTTGGCAGAAGTCGAGCGCGCAGCGAGAACTCAGGGGTGCCGTGTTCTGATGCTGACCGTCAACAAATCCAATCACAGCTCGATTGCTGTCTATCGCCACCGAGGCTTTTCCGTTCGCGAGGAGGCGGTCTTCGACATCGGCAACGGCTTCGTGATGGATGACTATGTCATGGTCAAATCATTGGGTTGATGGTCAACTCATGCAATGCCACATCAACCGGCTGCTTGTGCCAATTTGCGTAGCACATAACTGGCTGCCGCCAGACCAAAGGCTCCCGTCACACAGGCTGACGAGCCGAAGCCCGCACAATTGAGCCCAGCCGGGCCGGGCAGCGGGTCATCGATATCGCAGCTTGCAGCTGTGGGGTATTGCAGCGGTTCGGTTGAAAACACCGCAGGCACGTCGAATTTTTTCTTCACGTCCTTGCTGAAGCCGTATTCACGCCGCAGCAGTGAACGTGTCTTTGCCAACAATGGATCTTGGGTGGTCTTGGCAAGATCGACGATGCCGATCTGCGTCGGGTCCAATTGCCCCCCTGCACCACCACAAGTGATCATTTTGATCTTGTGACGACGGCAATGGGCGATCATGGCCGCTTTGACTTTGACATTATCGATGGCATCGACCACAAAATCGAATCGTGATGTGAACAGCTGAGCCACGTTGTCCAACTCGACGAATTCGTCAATCTCATGCACCACTGCTGATGGATTGAAAGACTGGATACGTTCAGCCATGGCCGTCACCTTGGCTTGGCCCAAAGTGGCATCCAGCGCATGCAGCTGCCGGTTGATGTTGGATTCCGCCACGTGATCCAGGTCGATCAAGGTCAGCGTCCCAATGGCTGACCGCGCCAACGCCTCAGCCACCCAGGAACCGACCCCGCCAATCCCCACCACTGCAACATGCGCACCGAGAAAGCGCGTCAGCGCAGCTTCGCCATACAATCTTGCAATACCACCAAAGCGGCGTGATACATCCATGTCCGTCATATTGCTTCCACCAGATAAACCTTATGCCGCGCGGTGCTGCCTACCAAGCAAACACGACACGGATACCTTGCCACACAGTCTGGCCCATCCCTAGAGCTGGCAACCGTGATGCACCAGACGACAAAAACCGAGAGACCTGTCTTGAGCCACCGGGCCGATCACGCCATTATACGGGGCAAACCATCGTGCTGCGCGGCCCGCCACCCTGATCACGGGCTATGCCAGGTCGGGTTTGTCTTCCTTCGTCTTGATCACCGTTAGGAGCGTTTCAACATGCGTCACCCCTTGTCCATCGCTGTTCGCTTCACCGCTGCCACCACCCTGCTTGGCCTCAGCCTGCATACCCTTGCAGCGCCGACTATCGAGGAACAGCGCCTGCCCAAAGCGCGGGCTGCCATACCTGAGAGCGTCTCTCGGCACGACGGGTTGGTCAAACAATTCACCCAAGCCTTTAGCCAGGCCGCGTCACAAGCCGATGCGGAAACCGTCGCCACCGACTATGCCTTCGGGTTATGGCAGGCGGCACGCGACGACATCCGACTGCTCAACAAGCTGGATGATCGTCCACTCTATTGGGCCCGGCTGGGCATGACACAAGCTGCTCGCAGCACCACGCCCAGATACGCCATCACCCCGGCAGGCCGTCAGAAGATCCTTGAAATTGTCGAACGCACCAGTCGCGGCATCGAGGACATCTGGTTCTTTGATGAGGACATGAAGCACATCCTGATCACAGGTTTCGATCCGTTCCTGCTCGATCGCAACATCGATCAGAGCAATCCTTCCGGCGTGGCCGCATTGCGGCTGGATGGCAAAATCATCCGCGTTGGCAACAAGGTTGCCCGTATCGAAGCGGTGCTTGCGCCAGTGCGCTTTGCGGATTTCGATGCCGGATTCGTCGAAAACCTGCTACGTGATTACTATCGGCGCAAAGAAGTCGATATGGTGGTCACCATCAGCATGGGCCGTGCCCAGTTCGATCTAGAGCGCTTCCCTGGCCTGCGCCGCAGTGCAGACGTGCCAGACAACATGAATGTCAAGGCCGGCGGCACCACCACCAACCCGACCCCCCCGATGCTGGATGGTGGCACCCTGAGCGGTAAGGAATTTGTCGAATTCAGCCTGCCTGTTGCCGCCATGCAGAAGGTAAATCAACCTTTTGCCGTGAATGACAACCGCCAAGTCACCACATTGAAACAGACCTTTGCGCCACAACGGCTGGCGGAACTGAAAGGCGAGGTATCGGTTGAAGGCTCGGGAGGCGGCTATCTATCCAACGAAATCTCCTACCGAAGTGTCCGCCTGCGCGACGATGTTGGTGTACGCATCCCGGTTGGGCACATCCACACCCCTGCCATTCAACGCCATGATCCAGAAACAGAGGGCAAAATTGCCGACCAGATCGAGCGCATGCTGAAAGCCGCGCTTGAAACACTATGACATCCCTTTGAATGGCACCCGCCGAGCCAGCACTTCGCTCGGCGGTCTGGTTGCGCTCACGCCATCCACCCTGCCGCCATGCAGCGTCATTAGTCACGCCCGCAAAGTCAGCTATAATCTGCCGATTTGATTCAGACAGTTGGGCGCGATGAACGTATTTTACGAAGAAGATGGTAGCTTCAAGGTTGGTAATGTCATGCAGGCAGCCGAGGCGTCGTTTCAAGTAGAAGCCATCAGCGGCAAGCGCTCAAAAATCAAAGCTGCCAATGTCCTGCTGAAATTCAACGAGCCCAGCCTGGCTGAATTCATGCCGCGCGCCGAAGCGTCAGCCGAAGAAATCGACATCCCTTTCTTATGGGAATGCTGCGGCGAAGACGAATTTGGCTTCGAGCAACTGGCAGAAGACTATTTCGGCCACAAACCGAGTGCCGTCGAAGCCGCTGCCGTGGCCATCCGCCTGCACGCTGCGCCGATGTACTTCTACCGCAAGGGAAAAGGCCGCTACAAAGCCGCCCCGGCAGACACGCTCAAAGCCGCACTGGCAGGCCTTGAAAAGAAACGCCTGCAAGCCGAGCAGGCTGCCAAATACGTCGAACAGCTCGCTCAATTCGAATTGCCAGACGCATTCAAGCCGCTGGTCATGCCCTTGCTGTTCAAACCAGACAAAAATACTTTGGAATTCAAAGCACTGGATCAAGCCTGCAAAGACTTGCAGATTTCTCCATTGCGCCTGTTTGAGCGTTGCGGCGCACTGCCCGATGCCCACGACTACCATTTGCAGATGTTTCTGCTGGAATATTTCCCAAAGGGCACCGGCTTTCCACCCGCGCCGCCAACACCCATCGACATCGAACTGCCAATTGCCGAAGCCCCTGCATTCAGCCTGGATGACTCCAGCACCACCGAGATCGATGACGCGTTTACCGTTCAGCCACAGGCGGGTGGCGGGTGGCGGGTAGGCGTGCATATCGCCGCACCGACACTGGGCATCCTGCCCGACAGCCCGCTGGACCAGATCGTCATGCAGCGACTATCCACGGTCTATTTCCCCGGCAACAAATACACCATGCTGCCTGACGAAGTCGTGCAGCGCTTCACTCTGCAGGAGGGTCAAATCTGCCCGACCGTGTCGATGTACATCGACATCACTGCCGATTTCGATGTAATCGGGACAGAAAGCCGTGTCGAGCAGGTCAGGGTTGCAGCCAACTTGCGCAACGATGTGCTGGAGGCCCAATTCAACGACGAAACCCTCGCCAACGATACTGATGGTGAGTACCCCTTCAAGACCGAGCTTCGTCTGCTGTGGCAATTTGCCTGCGCCTTGGAAAAACGGCGCGGCAAGTACGACCCGAATCGCCCGCCTCAGGTGGATTACAACTTCCATGTGGAAAATGATCAGATCCGCATCACCACCCGCAAACGGGGGTCGCCAATCGACAAACTGGTGTCGGAGCTGATGATTTTCGTAAACTGCGAATGGGGTGGCTTGCTGGGCAAGAAAAATGTCCCTGGCATCTACCGTGCTCAGGCAAATGGCAAAGTCCGCATGACCACCAACCCAGCCCCACACCAGGGGCTGGGCGTACCACAATACGCTTGGTCAAGCTCCCCGCTACGGCGAGCAGTCGATTTGATCAACCAACGTCAGCTGCTCGCCGTGTTGCGCGATGAGCCCGCCCCCTACCCCAAGGGCAGCAGTGTGCTGTTTGAGGCCATGCGTGACTTTGATGCCACCTACAACGCCTATCTCGACTTCCAGGACGGTATGGAGCGCTACTGGTGCTTACGTTGGCTCAAACAGGAAAACATCACCGATGTGGGTGGTGTTGTACTGCGTGACGGCCAATCCGTCCGTCTGACGGGCATCCCACTGGTCACCAAAGTGGCAGCCATGCCAGAGCTGTCCCCAGGGACGCGTGTCGAACTGTCGGTTGGCGATGTGGATTATCTGAGCCGAGAGGTGGATTGCAAATTCAAAGGACTGGCCAGCGCCCCAGCAGAAATGCTGGCCGACGATGGTGATGATGAGCATACCCGTATTGACGCAGATGACTTGACCGAGCAAGCGGAAACCACGCCGACTGAGCAAGCAGAAACGACCGTTGAGTCGGGTTCCGATAATCCTGTGTGACAAGGGCGCCAAATTTGCCTAGAATCCACCGATTAGGACAATGTCGTTAGGCTTTAACCTGTGGCTACTCTCAGTCTGCCGGCCGGGCCCGATCGCTCGGACTTCTACTTCAAAATTGCGCTGGGCATCTCCATTGCTGCCCACGCCGTGCTGCTATCGGTCAAATTCGTCTACCCTGAGCTGAAAAAGCTCAGCAGCACGACGCCGCTGGATGTCATTCTGGTCAACAGCAAGACCCAATCCAGCCCATTGAATCCACAAGCCTTGGCGCAGGCCAATCTGGACGGAGGGGGGAATACCGACCAGAATCGCCGCATCAAGACACCGCTACCCCTACAAAAGGACGCCGACACCGCACAGGAACAGCAGGTCGAGCAGGCCATGCAGCGCCAACAGCAACTGGAAAGCGAAGCCCAGAAGCTGATGACCATGATCAACACCAAGCGCAGTGTCAGCGAGCCTGACAAGCGCACCCGTGCTGAGCAGCAGCAAGCCAGCGGCAAAGACGCCAAGGATGAAGAAGCCCGCAACTTGGCCATGGCGCGTCTGGAAGGCCAGATCAGCAAGGATTGGGACGCCTACCAGAATCGTCCACGCAAGAAATTCATCGGCGCCCGCACCACAGAATTCCGCTTTGCCCGCTATGTGGAAGATTGGCGACAGAAGGTAGAGCGCATCGGCACCAACCTCTACCCGGTCGAGGCCAAGCAAAAAGGCATTCATGGTCGTTTGCAGATGACGGTGGAAATCAAGGCTGACGGCACCGTCGCCTCAGTCGAGGTCAATCGCAGCTCAGGCCATAAGATTCTGGATGAAGCAGCCAAACGCATTGTGTTTCAATCCGCGCCTTTTGCCCCCTTCCCGCCAGATGTCCGCAAGGACTCCGACATCATCAGCATCACCCGTACCTGGACGTTCACCACCGCCAATAAGCTGGAAAGTGGTGACTGAACGATATAGCCCCGCATACCAAGCGGGGCTGTTTCTTTACGCCACGTGCTTCTTCACCTATCAGTGGTATCAGCGCTGATACAGCGCCTTATTCTTTACTGAACAATTGCAAGGCAAATACCCTCGCCTTGGCATGGTCAACAATCGGCTCAGGGTAGTCGCGCCCCAACATCAGGCCAATACGTTGGCTGACGTCCTTGGTCATGGTCCAGGGTGCATGAATGAATCGGTCAGGGCAACTCGCCAATTCAGGCACATAACGGCGGATGAACACGCCTTTGGGGTCGAATTTCTCAGACTGGGTTACCGGGTTGAAAATACGGAAGTAAGGCTGTGCATCGCAGCCCGTGGAGGCAGCCCACTGCCATCCTCCGTTATTGGCCGCCAAGTCGAAGTCGATCAGCTTTTCTGCGAAATAGCGCTCACCCCAACGCCAGTCAATATGCAAATCCTTCACCAGAAACGACGCCGTGATCATCCGCAGCCGGTTGTGCATATAGCCGGAATGATTCAATTGGCGCATCGCGGCATCCACGATCGGGTATCCTGTCTGGCCGTCACACCATGCCTTGAACAACCCAGCATCATTGGGAAACGGCAACCGGTCATATGCCGCCTTGAAAGCGTGGTTGACGACCTGGGGATGATGCCAAAGAATCTGCTGGTAGAAATCCCGCCAGATCAGTTCATTCAACCAAGCCACATGCCCAGGGCCAGCCACAGGCTGGGTGACATCCCAGGCCGCACGTGCCAGTTGCCGAATTGAGATGGTGCCAAATCGTAGGTGGACTGATAGATAGGACACCCCCTTTACGCCGGGAAAATCTCTTGCCACATGGTAGTGCTCAATCCGTGTCAGGAAATCAGCAAACAAGGCACTAGCCCCCTCGCTTCCCGCTTGAATTTGCAACGCATCGAGATCCGTCACCATAAACCCCAATTCCGCCATGGTGGGCATGGCAGATTGTCCCGTTGCCAACGCGCCTAAATAGGACTGAACCGGGTAGGGTTTCACGTGAAACGTTGTCAACTTTTTCAACCATGCATTTTTATAAGGCGTGAATACAGTGAAGGGCTGACCCGCTTGAGTCAGCACCTCATCTCGCTCAAAAATCACCTGATCTTTACATGACTGAAAGCGGCACCCCATTTTGGTGAGGGCCGCAGCCACCAATTGGTCACGTTGTGTCGCAGCTGGCTCATAGTCCCGATTGCAATAGACAGCCTGCGCACCACAGCGCTCGGCCAGCGTGGGGATCAACGTTGTCGGATCACCGTGTAATACCATCAGATCGCCGCCCGCGCACTGGAGTGCATACTGCAGTGCGCGGACACTACGCCAGATGAAATCCACCCGCCGATCCTGCTTCGGCAACGATGACAAAAGGGTGGTATCGAATACAAAAACACAATGGACGCGACCACCCGATTTCAGCGCATGGTATAGCGCCGCATGATCGTCCATTCGCAAGTCGCGGCGAAACCAGCAAAGTACTTGCAGATCAGTCTTGTCAGCCATGTTTCAACATGCAAAATTGGGGTTGGATCAGGTATTGTGCAATAATTCAGGTATGCAAAGCGTAAATCTGACCAACCATTTCCTGATCGCCATGCCCAACATGGCAGACCCCTATTTTCAGCGTACGCTGACCTATGTTTGCGAGCACAACGAAAATGGGGCGCTTGGTATTGTCGTCAACCGCCCAATCGATCTCACCTTGGAAAGCCTGTTCGATCAGATCGGCCTGTCGCTGAATCGCGAAGACCTGGCGGACGTGCCGGTCTATTTTGGCGGCCCTGTGCAGATGGATCGTGGCTTTGTGCTGCACAATCCGCTTGGCAACTGGCAATCCACCTTGGCCATGAACGACAGCTTCGGTCTGACCACCTCGAAGGACATCTTGCAAGCGGTGGGTGAAGGCCGTGGCCCAAATCGCCTGATGATCACACTTGGCTACGCAGGATGGGATGCCGGGCAGTTGGAGCAGGAGCTTGCACAGAATGCCTGGCTGACAGTCGAAGCATCGCAAGACATCATCTTCGAGATGGCCCCTGAAGACCGCTATGAAGCGGCCATCAGTCGGCTAGGTATCGCTTTCGGCAATCTGTCTGATCAGGCCGGGCACGCCTGATGAGTGGTGTGGTAACAGCACTACCCAACGCAGGCGGTGTATTGGCATTTGATTTTGGCGAAAAGCGGATCGGCGTGGCCACTGGAGATCTGGCGGTAAAGCTGGCGACCCCGCTGACCACCATCCAGGCTGAAAGCAATGACGACCGGTTTCAACAAATTGGTCGCCTGATCGACGAATGGCAGCCCATATTGCTGATCGTCGGGCTGCCATCGTATATGGATGGTACCGAACATGATATGACACGGTTGTGTCGCAAATTCTCAAACCGGCTGCATGGCCGGTTTGCTTTGCCGGTTCGCCTGGTTGACGAACGGCTCAGCTCGGCTGTTGCCGATACGATGTTGGCCGAGCTGGGGCTATCCAGCCGTAAGCGCAAGCCAGCGCTCGATCAGGTCGCAGCACTTCAGATTCTGCAAGCGTTTTTCGATCACCCAGAGGCAAGTATCGCACATGATGCGGTGCAAGCCTTGCCCAAGCAGACGGGATGACTCATGGCACTATACCACCCTCAACTCAACAGTCACGGCGAGCTCAAACATCTGCTCACCATAGAAGGCTTGCCCGCCGCCATCTTGACCCAGATCCTCGACAAAGCGGAAGACTATGTGTCGGTGTCGGATCAAGAGATAAAAAAATTACCCGTGTTGACAGGTAAATCCGTCTTCAACCTGTTCTTCGAAAACTCCACGCGGACCCGTACCACATTCGAGATCGCCGCCAAGCGCCTATCTGCCGATGTGATCAATTTGAATATCGGCGCCTCCAGCACCAGTAAAGGCGAAACCTTGCTGGATACCATCCACAATCTGGAGGCCATGCATGCCGATATGTTTGTGGTGCGCCACGCCGAGAGCGGCGCTCCGTTTTTGATAGCCAAGCACTGTAAACCCAGTGTCAGTGTGGTCAATGCCGGGGATGGTCGTCATGCCCACCCCACCCAGGCATTGCTGGATATGTATACGATCCGGCACTATAAAAAGGAATTCCAGAATCTGCGTGTCGCCGTCGTTGGCGATATCCTGCACAGCCGTGTCGCACGGTCGCAGATTCACGCCCTGACCACGCTGGGTGTGCCAGAGGTTCGCGTGATCGGCCCCAAGACCTTGCTGCCGAAGGACATCGAGAAGATGGGTGTGCAGGTCTATCACGATATGCGTGCTGGTTTGAAAGATGTCGATGTTGTCATCATGTTGCGTCTGCAGAATGAGCGCATGAATGGCGCCCTGCTGCCATCGGCCCAGGAATATTTCAAATACTATGGTCTGACATTGGACAAACTGGCGCGAGCCAAACCTGATGCCATCGTGATGCATCCAGGCCCGATGAACCGTGGTGTCGAGATTGATTCCGCTGTTGCGGATGGTGCGCAATCGGTGATCCTGCCACAGGTGACTTTCGGTATCGCCGTCCGTATGGCGGTAATGAGCATTCTTGCAGGCAACAAATAAGGGGGCCACATGAATATTGAAATCAAAAATGGCCGCCTGATTGACCCAGCCAGCGGTCTCGATGCAGTAACCCACCTCTATATAAGCCAAGGGCGTATTGCCGCCATTGGCAATGCACCTGGCGGTTTCACCGCCGATCGTAGCATCGATGCGCAGGGTTTGATCGTTGCCCCAGGTTTGGTTGACTTGGCAGCACGGTTGCGCGAGCCTGGCTTCGAATACAAAGCAACCCTGGTCTCGGAAATGAATGCCGCCGTTGCCGGCGGCATCACCAGCTTGGCTTGCCCGCCCGACACTGACCCACCGCTGGATGAGCCTGGGTTGGTCGAAATGCTGAAACATCGCGCCCGCCAGCTCAATCTGGCCAATGTCTACCCTGTCGGCGCACTGACCCAGCAGTTGAAAGGCCAGCGCCTGACTGAAATGGCTGAATTGACCGACGCGGGTTGTGTTGCCTTTTCACAGGTGGATCAGCCTTTTGAAAACAACCTGTCATTGATGCGTGCACTGCAGTACGCCAGCACGTTTGGCTTCAGTGTCTGGCTACGCCCACAGGATCACGGCCTGGCTGCCAAAGGGGTGGCACATGATGGTGAGGTGGCATCTCGTCTCGGTTTGCCACCCATCCCTATCGCAGCCGAAACCGTCGCTATTTCAACCGTCTTGTTATTGGTGAAAGAAACCGGTGCCCGGGTTCACTTCTGTCGGGTCTCTTCCGCCAGCGGCTTGCAGATGATCCGGGATGCCAAACAGCAAGGTCTGCCGGTTACCTGCGATGTTGGCATCCACCATGTACACCTGTCTGACAATGACATCGGCTATTTTGACCCGCACTACCACTTGGCGCCGCCACTACGCTCAACCTATGATCGTGATGCCATCCGTGCAGCATTGCTGGACGGCACCATCGATGCCATCTGCTCAGACCACACTCCGGTTGACGAAGACGCCAAATTGCTGCCCTTTGCCGAGAGCGAGCCAGGTGCAACCGGCTTGGAGGTGCTGCTGCCGTTGACATTGAAATGGGCCGAAGAGCAGTGCCTACCGATTGATCAAGCCCTGGCCAAGATCACTATCCGTTCAGCACAGATTCTGGGCATCAATGCCGGGCTGTTGGTAGAAAACGTCCCGGCGGACATCTGCATTTTCGACCCAGAGGCAGAATGGAAAGTCGATACAAAAAATCTGGTCAGCCAAGGTAAGAATTCGCCGTTTGCGGGGTATCCAATGCGTGGTAAAGTGCGCTTCACCTTGGTAAACGGCCAAATCGTCTACCAAGCCGAATAATCACAATATCCATATCCACGCTGCTGATTGCACGGGCAGCCTACCTCGGTGATCAACCCGGCAATCAGCTTACGCAAAAGGGAAACGTCATGTCCGACCTGAAAGCTCAATTCGAACAAGCCCAGAAAGATATCCTGACTTTGTCCGAAGCCCCAAGCAATGATGTCAAATTACAGCTCTATGCGCTGTTCAAACAAGCCACACAAGGCGATGTGACCGGCGAGCGCCCCGGCATGATGGATTTCATCAATCGCGCCAAATTTGACGCCTGGGCCAACCAGAAAGGTCAGACTGTTGAGCAAGCCATGCAAAGCTATATTGCATTGGTCAATAAGCAGCTGGGTCGTTAAGCAGGTTGTGCCGAGTTGATTGCAAAAATGGCAACCCAAGGGTTGCCATTTTTATTGGGCACCACCAACAGTGCCGATAGGGTTCATATCTCACGCCCCTCGTGACCCTTGTTGTGGAATGTCGAACTGTTTCATGCGCCACGACCTACATGGCCATCTCATGCGTGGATAGCCACACCCGGCAGCAGGAGTAATACACATACGGCACCAACTGCCCTGCTACTGGCCGGTCTGCCAAGCGGAGTCCACTTTGGATTGCGCCTCGTCGAGCTTGGCCTGTGCCGCAGCCAACGCCTGTTTGGCCGTATCTAGCTGTTGTGTGGTCATCTCGGCACGACGCTGGGCTTCCTGAAGCCTGCTTTGTGCCTGTTTATCAGCCTCAGCAGCTTCTTCAAGCTTGCGCTTGGCATTGGTCCACTCCATCCTGGCTTGTTCATAGGCCAGTTGATTACGCATCAGGCTCTCATTTGCCACCGCCGCTGTGCTTGTCAATACTGCCACTACTGCGACGAATAATGTGTGCTTCATTTTTACAGACATTCCATTTGTGAGCGATCAGATTCCGCTGGCACGATTCAAACAACCTGGGGCATTGGTCTGCCAAGCGACACCGACCAACCAATCACCTACCCCTCATGTCCTCTCAACAGGCTGGTCAAATCGACCAACAGAATCAAGTCATTTGGGTAGGCGTTTCAATACATCGAACACGATATCCTGCACTCGCCGCTCATCCAATTTGACACCATCCCAGATGGTATTCTTGTAAATGCCACGCCAAACCAGCTTATCACCGTCACGTTGCCGGAAATCGATGATCAGACTACCCTCACGGTAATCATAGGTACGTGTGGTTTCATAGGGGGGGCCCCAAATGCCCCAATCGTAGGCGCTCCAGCAGGTGCGCGAGCCACAACGAAGCATCATGCCACCAAAGCGTGGCTCGCTGACAACACGCTGCTTGGTTGCCACACCAATATGGTAGCTGACAAGATAGCGGGCATCTGCAGCAGTCCCCTTCTGAAAACCTTGGCGCTCCAGCTCAATGTCGATGGCACGTTGCAACCGATCACGAATGATATCGTTGTCGATATCGGCATTATCGGGCGTGATCGTTGGCTTGGGTGGCGGCGAACCCCATGCATACTTGCTCCCCGGCACCAAAGATTGTTCATTGTCAGTGACAACGTCAACAGTACCGGCGCAGCCGGTAACCGTGGCCAGTAGGCTGGCAATTGCAAGCATCTTTTTCATGATGGTCTTCCAATGTCATACGGGGCAAGGAACCTAAGTTGGACTTTTTATAGAGCACTTGGTTGCATCCAGTTTAACGCTTCCTGCAGACAGTCAGCCCATCGCCGATCGGTAAAAGGCTGTAGTCGATCCGCTCATCTTGCTGCAAAAAGGCATTGAGCCGACGAATGGCATCGATCCCCGGAGTTTCATCCAAAGCAGGGGCTTGCGCAACACGCCCATTCAAGAACATATTGTCGAGCAAAATCAGCCCTCCTTGGCGAATCAATTGCAGGCAACTTTCGTAATAAGCAGCATAGCCCGGTTTGTCCGCATCAATGAATGCCATATCGAACCGACCATGCTCACCAGCCGCCAGCAAGGCATCCAGCGTGATTTGTGCCGGTTGCAGATGTAGCCGGATTCGGCTGGCCACACCTGCCTCAGTCCAGTAACGATGAGCAATGTCGGTAAAGGTATCACTGACATCACATGCGACAATCTCGCCGTCTTCTGGCAGGGCTTGCGCCATCACCAGCGCGCTATAACCCGTGAACACGCCAATCTCGATAGTACGTTTCGCTCCAATCAGCTTCGCCAGCAATGACATGATTTGCCCTTGTTCTGGGGCAATCTGCATTTTGGCCAGTCGATGCTGCGCTGTTTCTTCACGCAGGCGACGTGCAATATCGCTTTCACGGACACCAACCTGCATCAGGTAGGCATGCAAGGTCTCTGTCATGGCAAGAGTTCGGTTCATACGCTTTCAGACTTCCTGTTTCAACCCCGCGACTTTAACCGAAAATGACCACCGGTTTCACGTGAAACAACGCATCAACAGTTGCCGAATTTTATGAAAAGGGTATAAACACATTTTTGCCTTTAAGCGGACAGAGGCTGGAAGCCAAGCCCAACGTGGCTTTGCGACATGCCAAAGTAATTTCTGTCATCCGTGCAAACTCATGCTTAAATGTAAATAAGGCTTGGTTCGTGCCTCAGGATTCCATTGGCAGGATTCCATAGTCAGCCCGTTGGGATGATCTTGTACCTGGTGCATGAAACAAATTGCACCTTGCCACGATCCATATCAACAGATTTACGACAAAGGTTCGGACACACCATCTCAGCAACTCGCTGATTGCAATCGTGTCAACCAAACGGATTTGTCCTGATAGATAACTTCAACTTACTGAAACGACCATGTTGACCCGCGCCCTATTACCCGCCGTATTTCTTGCCTGGTCTGCGTTGAGCTGGGCAGAGTGCCCACCCCTGCTCAATCACCAGTTTCGCACATTGCAAAAGAAGCCGATCGACCTATGCCAGTGGCAGGGCAAGCCGATTCTGGTGGTGAACACTGCCAGCAAGTGTGGCTTTACCCCGCAGTTCGAAAAGCTGGAATCTCTATATAAGCAATATCGGGACAAGGGTCTGCTGGTCATCGGCTTCCCTTCCAATGATTTCTGGCAAGAGCCCAAAGACAACGAAGAAATTGCAGACTTCTGCAAGCTGACCTATTTTGTGGAATTCCCCATGGTGGAAAAAAGCGCCGTGACGGGTGACGATGCCAACCCATTCTACAAACAGCTCAAAGCGATTTCCGGCAACAGCCCGCGTTGGAATTTCCACAAATACCTGATCGCACCTGATGGTAAAACCGTCTACAGCTGGGGCAGCTCCACCAAACCTGATGATCAGAAGGTAATGGAGAAGCTGTTACCAATGCTGGGGAGCTGAAATGACGGTAGTTCAATGCGATGTCGCGGTGATCGGTGCTGGTATGGCCGGTTTGACCTGCGCATCACTTCTTGCCGAAGGCGGCATGCATGTTGAAATTTTTGAAAAAAGCCGTGGAACGGGCGGTCGGATGGCGACCAAGCGTAGCGAAGATGCCAGCTTTGATTATGGTGCCCAGTATTTCACCGTGAGAAATCCGGTCTTTGCCAAACAAGTCGCCCAGTGGGAGCTTGGCGGGCATTGTGCCGCATGGGGTGGCAATGTCGTCGACCTGACACATGGCCGTCGCCAAGCCGCCAGCAGACAGTTGCGATTCGTAGGGCAACCCAGTATGAATACCATGTGCCGCCACATGACTGAGGGGTTGTCCGTCAATTTCAAAGCGCGTCTTCTGCAATTGTCCAGAGCAGATGAGCGCTGGTGGCTGACTTTCGAAGACCATACACAGCTGATGGCCAATATGGTGATCCTGGCGATACCCGCCCCCCAGGCGCTCAACCTGGTCGCGAAGTTCCCGTCGGTAGCGGCGCCGATATCGTCGGTCAGGATGACGCCTTGCTGGGCGGTATTATTGGCACCAGGTAAATCGCTCAATCTCGATTTTGACGGCGCACACGTCCACAATCTGCCTCTACAATGGATTGGCCGCAACAACAGCAAACCAGGCCGGCTCGCTGCCGAAACCTGGACACTGCATGCCACACCAGATTGGTCTCAACGGCATGTTCACGACTCAGAGGAGGACATCATCAATCAGATGGTGGTTGCCTTTGAGGAGGCGATTGGCCGCAGCCTACCCCATATGCCGGGGAAGGCCCACTACTGGCGTTACGCGGAGACTGCGCACCCATTGGAGCAGGATTTCGTCTACGATCCCGCACTCAGACTCGGTATCTGTGGTGACTGGTGTCGTGGCAAACGGGTAGAGGATGCCTTTCTGAGTGGAAAAGCACTGGCCCGCGCGATTCTGGAAAGGTAAGCTGCCAGCCCCGGATCAAACCACCGTCATCATGCATTTCACCCTGAAACAACTTCAGTCATTTGTGGCGATAGCCCGCGATAACAATGTGTCGCGGGCGGCAGAGACGTTGTCCTTGTCGCAGTCCGCTGTCTCCTCCAGCCTGAATGAGCTTGAAAGCCAGCTTGGTAGCCTATTGTTCGACCGCATCGGTAAACGCTTGCAGCTCAATGAAGTCGGGCAACGGATTCTGCCCCATGCTGTTGAGCTGCTGGCCAGAGCTGATGAATTGGAGCGCTTGGTCAGAAGCGGCGAAGCACTTGGCAACTTCAAAGTAGGCGCCACGCTGACCATTGGCAACTACTTGGCGACACTGCTCATCAGCGATTTCATGCGCACCTTTCCCGGCACCCGGGTTGGCCTGAAGGTCGCCAACACCTCTCAAATTGTCGAAGGCATGCGCCAGTTTGATCTGGACATCGGCTTGATTGAAGGTGATTGCTTTGACCCGGATCTGGATGTCATTCCATGGCGGGAAGATGAGCTGGTCGTTTTCTGCGCACCAGACCACCGCCTGGCGAAGAAAACCACGATTTCACTGGATGACCTGTCTGAAGAGAACTGGATTGTACGCGAGCCTGGCTCTGGCACCCGGGCAGTATTTGATCGAGCGGTGGCAGGCAAATTGCAACAGCTGGATATCCTGTTGGAATTGGAGCACACGGAGGCCATCATCCGTGCGGTGGAAAGTCAGCTGGGTATAGGCTGCGTTTCTCGACTGGCATTGGAAGACGCGCTGGGTCGAGGCAGTCTGATTGCCCTGCCCACACCATGGTTTGATCTACGCAGACATTTCTATTTCGTGTTGCATAAGCAACGCTATTTGACTGCAGGCGTGAAACAATTCCTGGCACTCTGTCAACAAAGCCGCCAACCCGGCGCAGCTATCTGATCAACACGGCGGATCGGGTTGCTGACGGCCCCATGTGCTACGCCCACCCACCGGTAAATGGGTCGTCATCAACACAGGGGGCCCACGATGACCCAATGGCTGCCACGCGGTGCCACTGGGCCAACAGCCTCCGTTCAGCCCTGGCGCCTACGCAAACTGTTGGCAACACCTAGGTGGGCGGGCTTATTTAAGCAAAGCCGGAACAGGCCGCCGTGCAGAATGGGGGGCAGCAGGTCGGGCCACATTGGGTTGCGTAGCCGCCTTCTGCTTGGGTGGTTTACCCGCCGCCTGAGGCTGTGATGGCTTGGTCTTCTTCGCGGCCACAGCAGTTGTCTTGGTTGTTGTCTTAGCAGTTGCCTTGGGGGCGGGTGATGCGGGGCTTGGTTTGGCTCTGCCCTGTTTGGGCATTTGGCGCCCCATGACGATCGGCTCAGGTTTCACCGTCAAATCAGCTTCAAAACCGGGTACGGTGAATTGGCGAATCGGCTGTTTGATCAGCTTTTCAATGTCCTTCAACAGCTTGAATTCATCCACGCACACCAGTGACACAGCCTCACCCTGGCACCCAGCCCGACCGGTTCGTCCAATACGATGCACATAATCCTCAGGCACATTGGGCAGCTCGAAATTCACCACATGGGGCAGCTGATCGATGTCCAGCCCTCGCGCAGCAATATCGGTCGCCACCAGAACCGCCACCGAGCCATCCTTGAAACCGGCCAATGCTTTGGTGCGCGCGCCCTGGCTTTTATTGCCATGAATGGCTGCGGCTTCGATACCATCTTGTGTCAGCTTTTCCGCCAGCCTGTTTGCACCATGTTTGGTGCGGGTGAATACCAACACCTGCTGCCACTGCCCTTCACGAATCAAGTGCGTCAGCAGCTCACGTTTTTTATCCCGGTCTACCAAATGAACGGCTTGTGAAACCAACTCATTGGTTGTATTGCGCCGAGCGACTTCAACCAGAACAGGATTGTTCAACAGGCTATCAGCCAGCGCTTTGATGTCATCGGAGAACGTAGCTGAAAACAGCAGATTCTGACGTTTGACTGGCAACAATGCCAAAATCTTACGGATATCACGGATGAAGCCCATATCCAGCATGCGATCCGCTTCATCGAGCACCAGAATATCGATCTCATCGAGTTTGACAGCCTGCATGCCGATCAGATCCAGCAAGCGCCCTGGTGTAGCAACCAGAATGTCCACCGAGCCACGCAGCGCTTTGACTTGTGGATTCACACCCACACCACCAAATACGGTCATGGACCGAAGCTTGACGAATTTGCCATAGGTGCGGACTGATTCTTCCACCTGCGCAGCCAATTCACGGGTCGGAGTCAACACCAAAGCACGCGGATGCTGTGGGCGGGCGGGCTTGCCCATTGACAGCAGGCGATGCAACATCGGCAGCGTGAAACCTGCTGTCTTGCCCGTGCCAGTCTGCGCTGCGGCCAACAAATCACCACCCTGCAATACCTGCGGAATGGCCTTGGCCTGAATCGGCGTCGGCACGGTATAGCCCGTCTCAGCGACTGCACGTAATAGGGGTTCCGCCAGCCCCAGGCTGGCAAAAGTCAGTTCAGATGTCATACACAACTCCATGCGACGGCCTATCGCAGGGTGTGCGACTCCAATCCAGGCTGGCGATTCAATTAGGGAAATTCAGTCGATAGCACCCGCGACAGGATTGGTACGATGCGGGCAACGCGTAGTATAACGTGTAAACCACATCAGGATAGTCTGCGTTTGCTTGTTTTCCGGCTGGTTGGTGCGGTCAATGCAATATAGCGGATGTTTTTACCTTGCCTGCTTGCCGCCAGCACATTCAATTCGACCAGTTTTTCCAGGTCTGTCCGCGCGGTGCCTTCCGATACACCAAATATGTTCTTGACCTCTTTTGCATGGAATACCCGACCCGGGTGCCGCAATACCTTACTCAGCAGCTGTCCTTGCCGAAAATTCAACTTATCGATCAGCCCCTGCTCATGCAACCAAGCCATGGTGTCATAGTACTCCCGCTCTTTCCGATCGCGATACTCCAGAAAGCCATCAACTGCCCGGCGAATGATCTTGAGCTGATAATCAATAAAATAAGTCAGGTCAAATTCATCGGTTTCGCAGTACAAATAGGCCTTGCCATAAGCAACTGGAGCCTCTTTGAGCAAGGCACTGATGGAGATGAACTCAAACGGCCAGTACCCAACTTTCAGGAGATACCAATAGAACAGTGCGCGAGCTGTTCGGCCATTGCCATCCACAAATGGATGCTCATAGCCGATCATAAAATGCAGAATGATGGCCTTGATGATGGGGTGGATGAATGGCCGCCCGTCACGTCCATCATGATCATGATTGGCGAATTCACATAGTTTCTGCAATCGTTCAATCAACGATGCCGCCACCGGGGGCTGATGCGCAACACCGCCTGCGCCATCACCTACATACACCTGATCGGTCTGGCGGATTTCACCCGGCACCACATCAGCATCCAAGGTATCCATTACAGTGACACGGTGGAACTCCCGTATCAGCTCAATGGACAACGGCTCCTCTCTATTTGCCTTGGCAGCTTTCATGAGCAGGAAGTTATTCACGATCATCTGCTCACTTTCATCCCGAGGGGCGCGGTCCTCTGCCAACATGGCCTTGGCTACCAGCCGGGTGGTAGATGCCCCTTCCAATTGCGCGCTGGCAATGGCCTCCTCCATCATCAAGGATTGCAGCAGAAATTGACTATTCTGCGCACGCGTGCCCCCCATCCCTTCTCCAGCCTGCAAAATGGGGCTCCGCAGACTATCCAGAAAATGCAAGGTCGGTTGCATTGCGTCAATGATCAGGTATGTGAAAGGCTGCCCATTGTCGGCAACCAGCGGCAACTTCTTCTGCTGTGCACTGCGGTGTAACTTGACCACAGTCCAGGCATCTTCAGGGATTACACCTTTCGGAACACGATAACGGAAGTCATGCCAATGAAAATAGCGCCCGCTCTCATCCACCGCGCTGAATTGGTCAAAGAGATCCCAAATGTGATCCTGTGTAATCCGTTCTCTCCAACTAGGTGGTTTTTGGATGCCAGACATGCTTCAACTCAATTTTCAAAATTTAGAGTTGATGCTAACTTAGTTAGTCGAGTTTATCAAATAATCTACATGTTAAAAACGTTTCATAAACGTTCATTTACAAAAGCTTATATCTTAAAAAGCCAAGCATTAAACAAATCTTGAAAAATCGTGTTTGTGCTCAGATGACACCTTTGGTTTTCAGCGCTTCAATCAACTCAGGGGCAATATCAAGGCTTGTCAGGATGCTCTCCGTATGCGCCCCCAACTCTGGCCCCAGCCATTCCGTGCTTCCTGGGGTATCTGATAGCTTGGGCACAATGCCGGGCATTTTGAACGATTTGCCATCTGGCAACGTGGCGTGTTGGATCATTTCCCGAGCCAGGTATTGTGGGTCGTGGAACATATCTTCCACCGAGTAGACGCGGCTGGCCGGGACCTCTGCACGATTGAGCAGTGCCATGGCCTGTGCTTCATTTTGGCCCGCGACCCAGCTGTCGATGACCTGATACAGCTCGTCACGGCGTTGATCGCGACCCGCGTTATCTGTCAGGGCTGGGTCATCTGCCAGATCGTGCCGTCCGATTGCTTGCATGAAGCGCTTGAAGATTGCATCGCCATTGGCGCCGATCTGTATATGCTTACCATCTTGCGTGGTGTGGATGGACGAGGGTGTGATGCCGGGCATGATGTTGCCGGTGCGCTCACGAATGAAGCCCATCATGTCGAATTCGGGAATCAGGCTTTCCATCATTGCGAACACCGCTTCGTACAGGGCGACATCCACCACCTGCCCTTTACCGCCATTCACTTCGCGATGACGCAGTGCCATCAGCGCACCGATGACTGCCCACAGCGCTGCGATGGAGTCCCCGATGGAGATGCCTGTCCGGACCGGAGGCCGATCAGGGAATCCGGTGACATAGCGCAATCCACCCATGGATTCGCCTACTGCACCGAACCCGGGCTGGTCTTTGTAGGGGCCGGTCTGGCCAAAACCCGACAGCCGTACCATGACCAAGCCTGGGTTGATTGCTGACAACACATCCCAACTCAGACCCAGTTTTTCCAGTACGCCTGGGCGGAAGTTTTCGATGACGATATCAGTCTGGGCCACCAGCTTTTTGACGATCTCAATAGCTTCAGGTTTTTTGAGATTCAACGTCAGTGATTGCTTGTTCCGCGCCTGCACAAACCACCAAAGCGAAGTGCCTTCATACAATTTTCGCCATTTACGTAGCGGGTCGCCACCGTCCGGGGATTCGACCTTGATGACATCGGCCCCGAATTCTGCGCAGATACGAGCGGCAAAAGGCCCAGCAATCAAGGTGCCCAGCTCAAGGACTTTTACACCGGCTAGCGGTTTGGTGGGTAGTGTCATGGAGGTGTCCATTGGATTGGTCAGGTATCGGTGCCCCCCAGCAGTGACGCAAGCTCGACGGCGGTTTTCACGCCCATTTTCTCTAAAATGCGGGCGCGGTGCACCTCCACAGTTTTCATACTGATGTCCAGCTCGTCGGCAATCACCTTGTTGAGTTTGCCTGCAATGATCAGTTTCATCACTTCTCGCTCGCGTGGGGTCAAGTATCCCAGGCGGGTATCGATACTCTGCTTTGCGGCCCAGCGGGTTCTTGCCTGCTCGTCCCCGCTCAGGCAACGCTCGATCATGTCCACCAGCTGATTGTCATTGAATGGTTTTTGAATGAAATCCGCCGCCCCCCCTTTGAGTGCCCCCACCGCCATTGGGACGTCGCCATGGCCAGTTAGGAAGATCACTGGTGGTTGGTATGAATGCTCTTTCAGCTGTTCGAACACCTCCAGCCCCGAAAGGCCGGGCATGCGGACATCCAGCACGATGCAGCCGAATCTGTCTGGATGGTAATCCGCAAGGAATGCTTCACCGGACTCAAAGGCAACCGCTTCAAGCTCACGGGTGGAAAACAGCCAGACCAGCGCATCACGGGTGGCTTCGTCGTCATCAACGACACAAATGGGACGATTATTCGGCATGGGTCAACTCCTTTTCCCTGATGACCGGTAATGTGAAACAAAAGCAGGCTCCCGTTGTGCAGGGTTCCGCCCAAAGGTGACCGCGATGGCTTTCGATGATGGAGCGGCAGATGTTGAGCCCCATTCCCATGCCCTCGGCCTTGGTGGTGTAGAAGGGCATGAACAATCTGGCCAGCTCAGTCTCTGGAATTCCACTGCCCGAGTCCTGAATCCTGACCGTCAATTTATCTTCGGACAGGCTGCACTCGATCGCAATGCGTCGCGCACGGGCTGGCGTATCCGCCATCGCCTCGATGGCATTTTTGACCAGATTGAACAGCACCTGTTCAATCATCACGCGATCTGCCAGTACGGTAATGGGTGCGGCAGGTTGCTCCAAGGTCAATTTGACCGATGCCTTGCGCAGCTCGGCGGACAGCAGATTCAGCACGGTTTCCAGCATCTCGCCAAAATCACACTGGCCACGGTGTGGCTCTCGACGCTGCACGAACTCACGGATACCACGGATGATCTGCCCCGCTCGTCGTGCCTGCTCACTGATTTTGGTCAATGCCTGGCGCAGCATGGGTAATGAAGGCTGTTCGTGGTCCAGAACATTCAAGCCGCCTGTGCCATAGCTGGCGATGGCTGACAGGGGTTGGTTCAATTCGTGTGCCAGACTTGAGGCGATTTCGCCCATGCTGATCAGGCGGGCAGTCTGCTGCAGTTTTTCGGCGTGCTGCCGTTCCAGGTCTGCCGCCGAGCGCGCTTCTGTGATGTCAGAGGCGATATCCATCCAGACATCGCTACCATCGACCCACACGCTACGGCGCCGATGGACATGGTACCAACGCTGATTACGCGTATCGAATACCTCTGTATCGGTGGTATCGCCAATGCCATATGGCGTGATCGGCACTACGCACAAAGGCGCGTCATCTTCATAGACATTGAAAATCGCGCGGAAATGGTGATTGCACATCAGCAGTTGCCTGCCATTGATCTGCGTGACCGATACCGCTGCATCCAGGCCATTCAACACAGCCACAAACCGCTGCTGAGAGGCTTGTAGCGCTTCCCGCTCGCGTTTCAGCTCAGTGATATCATAAAGTGAGCCAACCCAGCCAACATGCCGGCCATCCGTATCAATCAAGGGCGAGGCATACACCCGCACATCAAAGCGCCGACCATCACGATGACGCAGGCGAGTGGAATAGCCTTTGCCTGATGCGCCGCCCTCCAACACCCGGCGAAACGCTTCTTCATTGTCCTCCACGGACTCGTCTGGCCAATAGTGGCCCTGCGCTTCCGTGCCCAGCAGCTCACCCTCGCTGTAGCCAACCATTTCGCAGAAGGCACGATTGGCATAAGTGATGCGCCCACTACGATCAATCGCGATCATGCCAGATCGGAGGGAATCCTCCATCGAACGTCGCCATGCCATGGCCCGCTTCAGTCGGACTTCAGTTTCCAACCGTTCACGCATGTGGCGACGCAAGCTCCACAATGACCACACCATCAACACAGACAACCCGACCAGCGCCGCTGGCAAGCCCTCAGTCAAAATGCTGCTGCCACGTTTATAGCTTTCCGCTCGCAGCTCCAGCGGGTACCCGAATGCATCAAAAATCACGCTGTGGGTATAGGGTGTTTTATCCAGCCCCAAATCCACCTTAGTTGCCAACAGACGCCCACCCGGCTCGTGGATACTGATCTGATAACGTTTGGCAATCCACCAAGGCACCAGGTTCTGCAGTAAGTTTTTCAGTGAATATTTGACAGCCAGGAGCCCAACTACTCTGCCGGAATCCATGATCGGCACAAACCCGATCAAGTATGGCACCTCTCGGCTGGAAGCATTGGGGATCTGCACCGGGCTGAAATCAGGCAAGGCAAGGCGTAAGGTTCGTTGCCTGTTTTCAATCACACCTTCACTGCCCAAGACGGCAGCGTCGATGCTTTCCAAGGGTGATTGCCGCTCGATACGCCCTTGCACATCCAGCTGCGCCACGCCGGTTATTTCAGCGTTGACCGTCATGGTAAAACGCACCTGGGCTCGATACTTGGCGTCATCGATCTCATCGGCGGCGATTTGTCTGGCAAAGGTTTCCATGGTGTGCTGATTGGTCTGCAACTGCAGACGAATCGCCTGCTCAAGCCACAGCACATCTTCAATCAGAGAGTCCTGTCGCTCCTGCTGTTCATTGGCATGCAGAATCCATAAGAAACACAGCAAAGCCGCAATGAACAACAGCAGCATCAGATTGGGCATGGCCCACAGCCAACGCGCTTGCGAGGGTAGCGAAATCAGACGCCACTTCATATTTGACTCAGCCTGCCAGGCGGCGTGAGTACGCCATGTTGCCAACGTTCATTCAATGGAATTACCTGCCATGTCATTTGAATTGAAAATAGAGCTCTGCATTGCATATGGATTTCCAGGTTGGCGCCAGCGCGACTTTCCCTAGTTTTGCTGACATGACTCACCCACTTGGCCATGGTCATGGGCCAGGGCCAAGCACTAGGGTGCATGCCATGTAAACCATTTGGAACATCAGGACAGACCCGGCGGTCGACCAAAAAGCAAACGGGGCAGCCTGCCCCGTTTACCAACAATCAACTTGTGTATTGTTTCACGTGAAACCCAAGCCATGTTGAGCTGCATTCAGCTGTACCTGTTTGGCACCTCTTATGCCTGGGTAGTTCTCACAGATATCTATCCCAGCAAGCGTGATTTCAGCAGATCCAACCCCATGTCCAACAGGCCACCAGACTCTTCAATTTGACCATTGGGCGTCAGCTTATCGATGACCTGAGGCAACAATCCAGCCAATTGACCTGTCAGCTGCTCAGGCGCAACACCCAGCTGGGAAGCCATTTGCCCGATCTGTGAATTGCCCAACACCTGTTGCAATTGATCTGCGGAAACAGGCAGATTGTCACCCGTGCCGATCCAGGACTGGATCAGATTTCCCAGCCCTTGTTGCTCGAACAAACCAACCAGGTTCTGCAAGCCGCCCTGCCCCAATAGATTGCTCACCAACCCTGACAGACCCGATCCGTCGGGCTGTCCCGCAACCGCTCCCGCCAATTCATCGAACAAACCCATTTTCGTTCCTCTTCACCACAATTGAAGTCAGATACGCACGGCCCGACTGCCCGAGTTGACCCAGGCAAGTAGCTGCCCCGCGACTTGCTTGAGCGGCAACACCAGTTCGGTTGCGCCTATCAACGCAGCCTCTCTTGGCATGCCATAGACGACGCAGCTTGCCTCGTCCTGACCGATAGTATGCGCGCCCGCTTGACGCAATGCCAACAATCCTTGTGCACCGTCTTTGCCCATTCCCGTCAGTAAGGCGGCCACGGCATTCGCCCCAGCCACAAGTGCAATCGACTGGAACAAGACATCCACTGATGGTCGATGATGGTTGACGCGGTCACTGCCGTCCAGCTCACACACGTAGTTGGCACCGCTGCGTTTCAGCTTCAAGTGGGAATGGCCAGGGGCGATGTAGGCATGCCCAGGCAAGACGCGCTCGCCATGCTCTGCTTCTTTCACCACAATCCGGCACACATCGTTCAAACGGCGGGCAAAGCCGCTGGTGAACTGTTCTGGCATATGCTGCGCAATCATGATCCCCGGCGAATCCGGCGGCATGCTGGCCAACACCTCGCGAATCGCCTCAGTGCCCCCTGTCGATGCACCAATGGCAATCAATTTCTCAGTGGACATGAATTTGGGCGGAGATTTGACGATGGGCGTCGGGTCACTGGTCGATGGTGGTGATTCCAGCCGTCTGACGCGGGCCTTGGATGCCGAGCGGATCTTTTCGATCAACACCTCTGCGTAGTCTTGCATGCTGCGCTCGATGTCGACTTTAGGCTTGGCGACAAAATCAACCGCACCCAATTCCAACGCTCGTAAGGTGATGTCAGAGCCAGCCTCTGTCAGACTCGATACCATGACGACCGGTGTGGGTTTCAAACGCATCAATTTTTCGAGGAAATCGAGACCGTTCATCCGTGGCATTTCCACATCCAGTGTCACCACATCCGGCTCCAGCTCACGAATGACCTGTCGGGCGTTGAACGGATCACTGGCCACGCCGACCACATCGATGTCGGGTGCGCTGTTCAAAATATCACGCAGCACCGCCCGCATGAGCGCGGAGTCATCGACTACCACAACGCGGATTGGCTTTGACACACGGCCTCCCGATTAGCCAAACAGTTCCACATCACCTTCAACCGAGGAATACTGCAAGCGCTGACCATATTCACGCTCACGCGCGACGATGGTGTCATTGTGGACACTCTTGAGCTTTTTGACCAACACCTTGCCGGACGTAGGAAAGAAATAGATCTTGCGCGGATAGACATCCAGCAGGTCCTGGGCGACGATGGGTATCTGCTCAAAGCCCAGGTAGTTTTCGACAAAGCGAGCATTACGCTCACCCACATTGGCCACAGTAAAGCCACGCAGCACATTGCCACCACCGAATACTTTGGCTTCCATGTGGCTGCGCTTTGCGCCAAGCTTCAACAATTGATTGATCAATACTTCCATCGCATAACTGCCATAGCGAGCAGATGCAGCCAGCGGATTGCCCATGTCGCCAGCTCCCCCTTCCGGCAGCATGAAATGGTTCATGCCGCCGACGCCACTTTGCTTGTCACGGATACACGCCGAGACACAAGAGCCCAACACCGTCACCAATACCATGTTGCGCCCGGTGACGTAATACTCACCAGGCATGATCTTGGCGGCCTCACAATCGAAGTTCTTGTCGAAGTACAACGTTGGCGCAAGCGCCTCTTCATACCCACGTTGCCCAGTCATCGATGACCTCGCTTTAGTGTGGTCTGTGCATTATTGGCATGCACATACGCGGTATTGCCGATGAGCTTCAGGTAATCCACCACATGATGGAGGCTTTCGGAATGCCCAGCAAAGTAGACCCCATCTGGCTGCAATCTGGCGGCCAATTTCTCGACAATGCTTTTCTGCGTTGGTTTATCGAAATAGATCATGACATTGCGACAGAAAATCACATCGAATCGGCCTTCCACGTCATACGCAGCATCCAGCAGATTCAATTGGCGAAACTCGATCAGCCTTCTCAGATCCTGCCTGACTCTGACTTGTCCTTCATTCTGCCCATTGCCCTTCAGGAAAAAGTGCTTGAGGCGGGTATTGGAGAGGCGCTCCACCCGCTGCACCGGATACACACCTCGCCGGGCGGTTTCCAGGCAGTGCGTATCCAGGTCGGTGGCAATGACCTCGACCGGAGGTGACCATGTCCCAAAATGCTCGACGGCCACCATGGCAATCGAGTAGGGCTCCTCTCCAGTCGAGCAGGCAGCGCTCCACACCCGAAACTTGCCCGCGTGTTGTTGGTGAGCCTCGAAATACTCTGCCAGCATCGAGAAATGATGCGCTTCACGGAAAAATGAGGTCAGATTGGTGGTGAGTGCATTGATGAAGGCTTGCCACTCATCGGTTTCCTGCCCTTCCAGGCTATCCAGATAATCCTGAAAGCGTTTCATGTGCAACACCCGCAGCCGCCTGGAGAGTCGGCTGTAGACCATGTCGTACTTCGATGGCTCCAGCTTGATCCCTGCTCTGGCATAGATCATGGAGCGGGCGCGCTCGAAATCACGCTGGGTGTAGACGAATTCCTTTACATCGGACATGCCGGCCTGGCCTTTCCAATCCGAAGATCAAAACTCTTCCCAATCACCATCATCCGAATCACCACCAGCAGGCAAAGCCCTGGGCTTAGGGGGTTTGGAAGCAGGCTTGGGCAAGGCCTTGGTACCCTTGGTGACAGGTTTGCTGGCGCCGCCTCTGCCTGCGCTGGATGTACGGGTGACGCTCATCCCCCCATGGCGGGCGCTTTCTTCCATCTTGAACATCATCACCGCATCCACCAGCTGCCGCGCCTGTTCTTCCAGGCTTTCCGCATTCGCTGCCGCCTCTTCCACCAGGGCCGCGTTCTGTTGTGTACCCTCGTCCATCTGGGTCACGGCTTTGTTCACCTGTTCGATGCCGTCGCTTTGCTCCCGGCTGGCTGACGAGATCTCGCTGATGATGTCGTTCACTCTTTGCACCGAGGTGACGATTTCATTCATGGTGCTGCCTGCGTCTTCCACCAGCTTGGTGCCGTCGCTGACCCGGCTTACCGAGTCTTGGATCAGGTCTTTGATTTCCTTGGCTGCCGCTGCGCTGCGCTGCGCCAGGTTCCGCACTTCGCCTGCCACCACCGCGAAGCCTCGCCCTTGCTCGCCAGCTCGTGCCGCTTCCACGGCGGCGTTCAGCGCCAGGATGTTGGTCTGGAAGGCGATGCCATCGATTACGCTGATGATGTCTGCGATCTTTTTCGAGCTGTCTGCGATGCTGCCCATGGTGGTCACCACCCCTGCCACCACGCGGCCTCCTTTCTCGGCAATCTCGGCGGCGCTCTTCGCCAGCTGGCTCGCCTGGCGGGCGTTTTCGGCATTCTGCTTCACAGTGCCGGTCAGCTCTTCCATGCTGGCGGCGGTTTCTTCCAGGCTGGCGGCCTGCTCTTCGGTTCGTTGTGATAGGTCGGTGTTGCCCGCCGCGATCTCGCTGGCAGCCGTGTTGATGGCATCCGCACTGCCCTTGATCTGTGACACGATCGAGCGGAGTTGATCCACACAGGCATTGGCATCATCCCTGATCCTGGCCAGCTCGCCTTCGTATTCCGTCTCGATCTTGGTGCGCAGATCACCATCCGCCAGACAACCCAACAATTCACCCAGGTCGGCAAAAGCCTGTGCCATCCGATCCAGCAGCTGATTGATGTTTTCGCTGACAACACGGATGAACCCATCCTTGCCTTCCATCGACACCCGATCACTGAGATTGCCCTGGGCCGCAGACATCACGATCCGTTGGACTTCCTGCTCGACAGCCAGCTCCTTGGTGCGATCCAGCCACTCGACAGCGGTGCCCAGTCGTTCACCACGGTCGTTGATGACCGGCGTCACCGTCAGGCTGAAGGTGCGGCTACCCAGCTTGATGGTCGATCGATGGGTGGCGGACAAGCTGGCAAGCATGTTGCGCTGATGAGCCGGGTTTTTATGGAACACATCGATATTGGTTCCAATCAGCTGCGCCACATTGAAGTTAGGCAATGCCTGGCGGATATCCGCCTCAGCCTGGGTCAACATCTGCACAATGGATTTGTTCAGATAGATGATGTTGTAAGACGCATCGGCAATCATCACATTGGTCAACACGTTGTCCAGCCCGACTTTGACGCGGGTGCTCTCCTCAGACACCCGACGCGTCTCGGCCACGTCAAAGCCCAGGCGAACCTGTAGGCTTTGCAGACCTTGCATGACCTTGCCGATCTCATCATGACGGGAGATATCGATCTGGTTTCTGAAATTGCCTGATGCAACCAGCCGGAACACTTCCATGATCCGGCTCATCGGGCCCAGGGTCGAGCGGATGATCCAGGTCAGCATGATGGCGGACAATATCAAGCCCGCCACGGTGAATGCGATGAAGAGGTTTCTGGCGTTCTTGTAGGCTGCTTCTGCTGCATCAACCTGCTTTTTCCCCGCTTTGTTCTGATACGCGAAAATCTGCGCTGTTGCCTCGCCCAGGCCCTTATTCAAAGCAGGAAGCTGTGTCGTGATACGCAAGGCTTCTTTGACATCCCCAGCCTCGATCGCTTTCGACAGCGGCTCGACCCCCTGCTTCATCAACGCCGACATGGCCTGATCGACGGAATCAGCCAGCGCTTTGTGCTCACTGGAATGTACCAATGCCACATACCCTGCCCATGCTCGCTTGGCATCTTCAATCCGGCGCATCGGCCCCTGTGTGGAAACTTTTTCCGCCGTTTTGGTCGGCCCCGCTGCTTGCAGCCGATTCAACAAGACCAATAGGCCCCCTCGCCCCTCGCCCATCGCCTGGGCTGATTCGCCCAGATTCTGCAGGGCGACGACACGGTCGTCATACAGTTTCTGCAATGACGCACGGCTTTCACCCAGCTGCCGCAGCCCTTCCGATGCCAGCAAAACCAATAGCACCAGCAGAAAACCAAATGCCCCCAGCAGACGCGTTTTCAGGCTGATATCGTTCAGCTTGTACCAAGGGGTGGCCTTGACCGCCCGCCCTTGGCGAATGGTCATGCCTGCGGCCCGTTTCTCACGGAACTGCCGATAGATATCTTCTGCCGCGCGGACTTCCTCCAGGCTGGGTTTGACCCGCACCGACATGTAGGCGACCACCTGTCCGCTTTCGTAGACTGGTGTGGCATTGGCCTTGACCCAGTAAAAATCACCATTTTTGCAGCGATTCTTGACCAGCCCCACCCAAGGGCGCCCGGCTTTGAGCGTGGCCCAAAGGTCAGCGTAGGCCTCTGGTGGCATGTCGGGATGCCGGACAATGTTGTGCGGCTCGCCAATCAGCTCTTGCTCGTTGAACCCACTGATGTCGAGGAAGTCCTGGTTGACATAGGTGATACGACCTTTCAGATCGGTCTTTGAAACGATCATGGTATTGTCACGCAGTGGCACTTCGACCTGCGTTACCGGCATATTGACCCGCATGGTTTCTCTCCAGATGACCAGCCTGGTGACACAATGTCACGGCTTGTCAACAAAACCTACACACCGATCAGTAAGCACACTCCATCAGATGGCTCACCAGCTCCGTGATTTCAAAATGCTTCCCAGGTATCGTCCTGATCCTGCTTGCGTGGCAGCAAGCGCGTGGCAGGCGGCCTGCCCCGCACCGGAGAGCCACCCTGGCTGGACTTGAACCCGGATACGACTTCCACCAGCTGGTGCGCCTGCTCCTCCAGCCCTTTTGCATTGGCAGAGGCCTGCTCGACCAAGGCGGCATTCTGCTGCACCCCTGCATCCATCTGCCGGATCGCAGTCCCGACCTGCTCAATACCATCGCTTTGCTCTTTGCTGGCGGTTGAAATCCGGGTAACGATGTCATTCACCTGCTGCACGGACTCGACGATTTCATTCATGGTTGCGCCCGCATCCGCCACCAGCTTGGCACCTTCATTAACCCTTGTCACAGAGCTTTGAATCAGGTCTTTGATCTCCTTGGCCGCCGCTGCACTACGTTGTGCCAGGTTCCTCACCTCTCCTGCCACCACAGCGAAACCACGCCCCTGCTCACCGGCCCGCGCCGCCTCCACAGCGGCGTTGAGCGCCAGGATATTGGTTTGAAACGCAATGCCATCAATCACGCCGATGATGTCCGCAATCTTTCTGGAGCTATCCGCAATGGCATTCATGGTGTGCACCACGCCACCCACTACCTTTCCACCTTTGGCTGCGATCTCTGCCGAGCCTTTGACCAGCGTGCTGGCATGCTGGGCGCTGCTGGCATTCTGTTTGACCGTTTCGGTCAATTGGGCCATGCTGCCGGTGGTCTGCTCCAGGCCACTGGCCTGCAATTCGGTTCTCCTTGCCAAGTCGGCATTGCCGGTAGCGATCTCACTTGCGGCCATATTGATGGCGTCTGCTGTCTCTCTGATCTGTGAAATGACTTTCTGCATCTGCTCCAGACTTTGGTGAATGCTGTTCTGCATCACCGCCAGATCGCCGTTATATTGGCGCGTCACCGTTCTGGTCAGATCCCCTTCCGCCATCGCTTCCAGCACCGCACCCACATCCTTGATCGCAGTCGATGTGGTTTCCATGATCCGATTGATGCCCTCTGCCGCTGCGCGTAGGAATCCACTCTTGCCACTAGGGGATGCACGCCGGCTGTAGTCACCCTCTGCCGCAGCTTCGATGATGCTTTCCAGCTCCGCTTCTGCCTTGATCTGCTCTGTCAGATCCGCCCACTCGACCACGGTCCCCAGGCGATTGCGCTGCGCATCCAGCACCGGGTTGACAACCAGCTGCAGGGTCAATTTACCGACCTGAATGCGGGCCCGATGTGTGGTGGCCAAGTTACCCAACACCTGTATCTGATGGTTCGGGTTCTGGTGAAAGCGATCAATGCTGCCACCCATGACCGATGAAACATGAAACCCTGGTATGACTTGTTGCAGCTCTTGCTCTGCATGCTTGAGTAACGCCATCACCGCCGGGTTGGCATAGACGATCTGACGCTGGGCATCAGCAATCATGACGCCGGACGACACGGAATCCAGTGCCACTTTGACACGCAGATTGTCCGCGAGCTGTGTGGCGATCTCGTCCTGCTGGTTTTGCATATCATCGAGAATGGCGTTGAATGAGTTGGCCAGCTGGTTGAACTCACCAGTCAGCCCTCTTAGCCGGGTGCGGTAGTCACGGGTATCACGTACTTGTTGAATGGCGCCCACCACCTTGTTCACCGCCTGGCTGATGCTGCGCGCCAGCAGCCCCCCCAGCACAAATGCCAACACCACCGCCACCGATGCAAACAAGATGCTCTGCTGTTTCGCCTGCCCCTCTACCGCCGTGGCCTGCTGATCAATCTGATCGGCCCAGGCTGTCAACTGGTCAGTGAAGGCACCTTGCTGCTGCTCCATCTTTTCAAACTGTTGATTGAAATCATCCAACAACGCCTGGCTGCCTTTGGCGTCATTGAAGATGCGTTCAACAATGGTTTCTGCGCTCCGCTCATATTCGACAAAGCTGGTTTTGGTCGCTTCCAGCGTCTTACGGATATCGTCAGGCAGCTCCAGCCGTTCAATCGCCGCAATGTTTTCCTTCAACACTTGACGGTGTTCGGCCAAGTCCACTTTCACTTCTTTGAATTTCTCTTTATCCCCTTCTCGGGCATAAACCACCGCCTGCAGGACATCTGCCCGCAACCCGTCATGAATCATGTCCATCAACACCTGCGAGCGCACTGCGATGAAGCTACGTTTGAGGCCAGACTGGGCTTCACTGAGCGCACTGACGTGACGGTGCTGTGACCAGCCCATCAGCGCCACCAAGCCCGCCATCAGCATGGCAAACAAGTAGAGTTTGTTTTTCGTACTGCCTTGCTTCATATCACGACATCCTTGGCTTGCAGCGGATTGGTGGATAGGTCACACGGCCATCTCCCCACGCGCCTGCAAGCGACATACAGCGTGGAGCATGAAACCGTATCAATGAAGCCTAGAATTCCTCCCAGTCGCCGTCCTCCACGTTCCCTGCTGCCGGTAACGCCTTGGGCTTGGGGGCCGGTTTGGGCACTGCTTTGGTCATGGCCTTGGCACCCTTGCCAGCGGTAGGGCGGGCAACACTGCCCCGACTGGCGCTCGGCCTGCGGGTGACGCTCATCCCCCCATGGCGGGCGCTTTCTTCCATCTTGAACATCATCACCGCATCCACCAGCTGCCGCGCCTGCTCTTCCAGGCTTTCCGCATTCGCTGCCGCCTCTTCCACCAGGGCCGCGTTCTGTTGTGTACCCTCGTCCATCTGGGTCACGGCTTTGTTCACCTGTTCGATGCCGTCGCTTTGCTCCCGGCTGGCTGACGAGATCTCGCTGATGATGTCGTTCACTCTTTGCACCGAGGTGACGATTTCATTCATGGTGCTGCCTGCGTCTTCCACCAGCTTGGTGCCGTCGCTGACCCGGCTTACCGAGTCTTGGATCAGGTCTTTGATTTCCTTGGCTGCCGCTGCGCTGCGCTGCGCCAGGTTCCGCACTTCGCCTGCCACCACCGCGAAGCCTCGCCCTTGCTCGCCAGCTCGCGCCGCTTCCACGGCGGCGTTCAGCGCCAGGATGTTGGTCTGGAAGGCGATGCCATCGATTACGCTGATGATGTCTGCGATCTTTTTCGAGCTGTCTGCGATGCTGCCCATGGTGGTCACCACCCCTGCCACCACGCGGCCTCCTTTCTCGGCAATCTCGGCGGCGCTCTTCGCCAGCTGGCTCGCCTGGCGGGCGTTTTCGGCATTCTGCTTCACGGTGCCGGTCAGCTCTTCCATGCTGGCGGCGGTTTCTTCCAGGCTGGCGGCCTGCTCTTCGGTTCGTTGTGATAGGTCGGTGTTGCCCGCCGCGATCTCGCTGGAGGCCACGTTGATGGCATCTGCCGCTTGCTTGATGCGGGAAACAGTCTCCTTCAGCTGCTCGACCAAGCCGTTGATCCCCTCACAGAGCTGCGCCATAGCACCGGTCCGCGTACTGGTGTCGATCATCTGGGTCAAGTCACCCGCAGCAACCTGCGATACCACCACCAACGCCTCATCAACAGCCTCCTGCAGCATCTTGGCAGCATGAACCTGATCGGTGACATCAGAAGCATATTTGACGACTTTGAAGGGCCGCCCGCTGGCATCGAAGATCGGGTTGTATGAGGCTTGTATCCAGATCTCGCGGCCACCCTTCGCAATCCGCTTGTACTGGCCAGCATCGAACTCACCTCGCCCCAGCTTTTCCCAGAATGCGCGATACTCAGGGCTTGCGCGGTAGGCAGGGTCAACAAACAGGCTGTGGTGCTGGCCCTTGATCTCGCTGAGCGAATAACCCAGCGCGTTCAGGAAATTGTCGTTCGCATTGAGAATGCGACCATCCAAGGTGAATTCAATGACAGCCTGTGACTTGCCAATGGCTGCCAACTGCCCGGTGTAATCAGCCAGTTGTTCTTTTTCCTTGGTGATGTCGGTGGCAAATTTGATGACCTTGATGGGGCGGCCATTGATATCAAGGATCGGGTTGTAGGAAGCCTGAATCCAGATCTCTTTACCTGACTTGGTGATGCGCTTGTATTGGCCTGCATCGTAATCCCCCCTGCCAAGCTTCTCCCAAAATGCACGATAGGCCGGGCTGTTGCGCTCAGAGGGGTCTACAAACATGCTATGGTGCTGGCCTTGTATCTCACTCAGCGAGTAACCCAAGGCGTGCAGAAAATTGTCGTTGGCGTGCAGGACACGGCCATCCATCGAGAACTCGATGACGGCCTGCGATTTGCTGATTGCAGCCACTTGACCACGTAGCTCCTGCAATTCAGTGTCATCTTTCATGGGGATGGCGGATTTGCTGAAGAATTGGCTGAAGAAAACCATGGCAGCACCTCGACTAACGAGCACAATCTCTGAACAGAGGCCAGCCATCACCAGCCTCAACCTTGTACCAGCCTGGACAACTCAAGCAATGACTGCTTCGACAAGACCCATATCTTCGCTGGACATCAGCTGCTCGATGTCCGTGACAATGATCATGCGATCATCGATGGTGCATAGGCCGACGATATAGCGCGTATCAAGGATGGTTCCAAAATCCGGCGCGGCGCGAATCTGATCGGTCTGCAGCGACACGACATCGGACACCGAGTCCACCACCACGCCCACCACGCGCTGGGCGATATTGAGGATGATGACGACCGTGAACTGGTCGTAGACCGGATCACCCAAACCAAATTTGATCCGGAGATCGACGATGGGGACAATCGAGCCGCGAAGATTGATGACGCCTTTGATGAACCCAGGGCTGTTCGCAATCTGGGTGACTTTGTCATACCCACGGATTTCTTGAACCTTGAGGATATCAACTGCGTACTCCTCTTTGCCCAGGCTGAACGTCAGATACTCATTGGCGATGCTGGCAACACGCGATTCCTCATCCATCTTGAGCCTCCGTTTTGGCATTAGCTTTGCGACAAGCGCACGATTGCTGCGACATCCAGAATCAGCGCCACCCGACCATCTCCCATGATGGTTGCCCCAGATACGCCAGGTACTCGTCGATAATTGGTTTCCAGGCTCTTGATCACCACCTGATGCTGCCCCAACAAGGCATCCACCTGTAGCGTGATCTTCACACCGTCAGCTTCCACCACGATCAGCAGTGCGTCCTGTGGCCGCTGATATTTTGGTTCCACGTGAAACACTTCATGCAGGCAGACCAACGGCAGGTATTCATTCCTGACATTGAGCACCCGCCCTTTGCCCGCCATGGTGCGGATATCTTCGGGCTTGGGCTGGAGTGATTCGACGATAAACCCAATCGGCAAGATGTAGACTTCGTCACCGACCGCCACCGACATGCCATCCAAGATGGCCAAAGTCAGTGGCAGCCGGATGGTGATGCTGGAGCCCCTACCCGCTGTGGAACTGATGTCGATGCGACCGCCCATGCTTTCCACATTGCGTTTGACGACATCCATGCCTACTCCACGGCCAGAAATATCTGTCACCTGATCGGCTGTGGAAAAGCCAGGTGCAAAGATCAGTAGCCAGACATCGTTGTCACTCATGCCATCGTGGACAGGCAGGTTCTTTTCCTTTGCCTTGGCCAGAATCTTGTCACGCCTCAAACCTTGTCCATCATCTGTTACCGAGATGACCACATTGCCGCCCTGATGGGCTGCAGACAGTGTGATGGTCCCTTTCTCGGCCTTGCCATTGGCCCGCCGGACATCTGGCAATTCGATCCCATGATCCACACTATTGCGCACCAAATGTGTCAATGGGTCAGCCACACGCTCGATCAGCCCCTTGTCCAGTTCGGTGCCCTCTCCGATCAGTTTCAATTCAACCTGCTTGCCCAGCTTGCCTGCCGTGTCCCGCACCATGCGTGGAAAACGGCTGAATACAAAACTCATCGGCAGCATTCGGATCGACATGACTGCTTCCTGCAGGTCACGCAGATTGCGCTCCAGCAGCGCCAGCGCCCCTTGCATTTCCTCGGAAACAGTCAAGCCACAGGTATCTGCCGTCTGTGCCAACATGGCTTGGGTGATGACCAATTCACCCGTCAGGTCGATCAGCTGATCCACCTTCTCTACGCTGACGCGGATGGAGGACTCAGCACTGGCTTGTTTGCTGGCAGCCGCTGCAGGTGCAGCGGCCTTGGGCTGGGCCGCTGGCACGGCAGCAGCAGGTGCAGGGCTTGGCTCGATCGGCGCGAATAGGCCAAAGCCTTCTTCCTCATGCAATACAGGCGTCTTGGCTGGGGTGCCATCGGCGGGCAGAAACAGCCCAAAGCCTTCCTCTTCATAGGCAACATGGGTTTCTTGTGTATCTGACTGCGACTTGACCGGGCTGCCAGGGCCATCCACATACAGACCATAGCCCTCGCCTTCTTCGACCGGAACAGGCTCATCAGGTGAATCTGCCGGAACCCCTGGGCTATTCATAAACAGGCCGTAGCCTTCTGCCTCGACAGCGATGGGTGCGCCATCCAGGTCTGCTGATATATCTTCCAGTGAAATCCGCTCTGGTGGGCTCAGAAACTCCAGAAACTCATAGAGCTCTTCCCGGGCCAAGCTGCTGTTGAGCTCAACGACCGATGCCTCAGGGGAAAAATGCGCCGATAACAAGGTGCCATAATTGGGCGCTTGCTCCTCCAGCACCTCGAAAGAGTGTTTTTCCAGAGATTGGATGGAGATACGGTAGCGACGCTCCAGCCCTTGCGTAACCAAGCTTGGGGCGCTTGTCTTGGCTGGTGTACTGGGTTGGGCACCCGTTGGGGACGAGCCATCCAGGGCGTGCAATTCCGCGCAGATCGCCTGCTGGGACGCCACCTCCGGCTCACCACCCACTCGATGCGTTTCCAACATGTGCCTCAGCACATCGATTGCCTTGAGAAAGACATCCACCATCAATGCAGTCAACTGCACCTTACCATGGCGGATACGATCCAGCTGATTCTCAAGGATGTGGGTGACGTCAGCGAGGTCTTTGAAGCCAAAAGTACCGCTACCACCTTTGATGGAGTGCGCTGCACGAAAGATGGAATTCAATTCCTCGGCAGTGGGGTTGGACAGATCAATGGAAACCAGTTGCTGTTCCATGGTGTCCAGGTGTTCCGCTGATTCCTCAAAGAACACCTGGTGAAATTGACTGAGATCGATGCTCATATCGAATCAGCCATTCAGCCGAGAACACGTTTGACCACATCTACCAATTTTTGCGGATCAAACGGCTTGACCAGCCAACCCGTTGCGCCAGCCGCCCTACCCTGCGCCTTCATGCTGTCGCTGGATTCCGTTGTCAGCATCAAGATCGGCGTTGTACGGTATTCAGGCATTGCCCGAAGTGTTTTGATCAGGGTCAGGCCATCCATTTTCGGCATGTTCTGATCCGTCAGAATCAGGTCGAATTTTCCGGATTTTGCTTTGGCCACACCTTCCGCTCCATCTGATGCATCCACGACTTCATAGCCAACAGCTTTCAGCGAAAAAATGACCATCTGGCGAATCGAGGCAGAATCATCAACCGTCAATATGCGCTTGCTCATGATTAGGCATCATCTCATGTTGAATGTTTGAATTCAGAATAGCTCCACAGACCCAGAGTCCATGCTCACTTGTGCTACAGGTGATAACTTGGTGGTACTGAGCTCCATATGACGCTCATCAGATAGCTGGGCGGCTTTGTCCACCTCCTCGATCACCATCGGCAGCGACATATTGGGAACTCCTTGTAGGTGTTTGACTGGCTCCAACAAGTGCTCGACATGGATTTGGGCATGCCCCAGAAGCTGGCCCGCCAGATCCTGAAACTGCAGATTGGTCACCGCCTTGCCGACCAATATGTCAAACTGGGCTGCCGTGTCCGCCAGCTCGCGCGCCATCGCATCATTCTGCTCATTGATCTGTTTGATCACTTCCATCATATAGAACACATGTTGTTGTGCTCTCAATGAGCCGGTCATGTCATTGGAGGCAATCTTGGTCATCGATGCTTCCGCATTGCTGACCGCTTTATGCATACGATCCATCTGCTCTCGGATCTGGTGGCTGAAACCCGCTGTCCGTACAGACAAGTTCCGCACCTCGTCAGCCACCACCACAAACCCTCTCCCCGCCTCGCCAGCCCGGGCAGCTTCAATGGCCGCATTCAACGCCAGGAAATTGGTCTGCCTGGCAATGCCCTCAATCTCACCCAGAATCCCCCCAACCTGCTCGACCATTTTCCAGATCTCATCCATCTGATCGACCAAACTGACCGCCATCTTTGATGTTTCAGTGATCTGCGTCACAAAGGATTTCAAGGTGGTGCCCACTTCAGACAGAAACGCCGAAAAATTCACACCTTCAGAATTGTCAGCGGTCTTCGATTGCTGCCTTGTCCGGTCATTGGTATCCAGCAGGTCGCGTGTCAGTTGTTGTTGTCGCGACGACACGCCATTCATCTCGTGAAAGACAGAGATCAGTTGCACCCCTGCATCCGAGATCAAAGAGGCCAAGCGGCTCATCTCCTGCCCGGCGAGATCCCCTTGCTTGGCGCAATTGTTGCCCAATTCACCCAGCTTCTGGATCAACTCGTTGATCTGGTTGGGCAACAGGTCACGCTGTTGAGCGTGCTCCACAGGTTGAGCACCCGAGTGATTGAGTAGAAATGACTTTGCGGAAAAAGCGATTCCACCCGTCATCAAGACTGAAATGAGCAGGCCCACCCCCTCAAGCCACCAACCAAGACCTGCCGACAGCCCCGAAAAGAGCAATACAGACATGAATAGCCGAGGCACCGACACCACGTGTCTCCTCCTGTTTTTGGACCTGCGAATGAACAAACCCTTCCACGGGTACAGATACAGCCCGCAGTCTCTTCCGTTTTAGTTGGCACCCGATCATGGTGCAAGGCATTTCACTGGCGTATCAAACCGGCCCTGTCGTCATTTCCAGCAGGGCCGTCAGGTTCTACTTATAGTTAAATTCTGATCACTCTGCTGAATGTCTTTGTTACGAGGTGACTCCATGATCAAGAAAATCGATGCCAGTCAGCTGAAGGTTGGCATGTATATTCACGATCTGAGTTGTGATTGGATGTCACACCCGTTCGTGCGCAACCGCTTCAAGCTCAGCTCCGATACTGAAATCGAGAAAATCATCCAGGCCGGCATCCACGATGTATACATTGATACCGACCGAGGCTTGGATGTCAGTGATGCCCCAACCCAGAACGAAGTCGAAACCGCACTACAGCAGGAGATGCTGGAAATCGTCAGCCGCGCAGATCCCGTAATCATCAGGGTCAGTGCTGCGGAGGAAAGCCAACGCGCCAAGCAGATCAAGAATCAGGCGGCATCGCTGGTGCGCAATGTCATGCAGGATGTCCGGTTGGGCAAGGCCATCCAGCTCGAACAAGTCGAGCCGGTGGTCACCAACATCACCGAGTCGATTCTGAGGAATTCCGGGGCATTGATTGGGCTGATGCGAATCAAAAACAAAGACGACTATACCTTTTTACACTCTGTCAGCGTGTGCACCCTGCTGGTGGCATTCTGTCGCTCGGTCGGCATGAATGAAGAGCAGACCCGGCAAGCGGGGCTGGGCGGTCTGTTGCATGACACAGGTAAGGCATTGGTACCAGACGACATTTTGAACAAACCTGGTCGTTTGACCGATCAGGAATTTGATGTGATCAGGCGACACCCCAAGGATGGCTTTGACATATTGCTGAAAACACCGGGTGTCGGTGAAGTTCCGCTGGATATCACCCTGCACCACCACGAGCGTGTCGATGGCAGCGGCTATCCAGACAAGCAGGCAGGAGAAGGCATCAGCACCTTGGCCAAAATGGCCGCCATTGTCGACGTCTATGACGCCATCACCGCAGATCGCTGCTACCACAAGGGCATGCCCGCCACCGACGCGCTACGCAAACTGCTTGAATGGAGCAAACACCACTTTGAACCGAGACTGGTGCAGGCGTTCATGCGCTGCGTCGGTATCTATCCTGTTGGCACCCTGGTGCTGCTCAAAAGTGGCAGATTAGGGGTCGTGATGGAACAGAATGACGGTAATCTGGTATCCCCGAAAGTGAAGATTTTCTTCAGCTCAAAATCGAACACCTATATCCCGCCGCAGGAGATTGACTTATCCAAACCTATGGGAAAAGGTGGTGCCGACAAGATCGTCAGCCACGAAAACCCCACCAAATGGGGCATTGACCCCAACCGCTTCCTCACCACATGACCTGCTCCAGCCCCTCTGCCGACCTCAGACTTGATAAATCAATAGCTTCAACAGCTGGCTGACCTTCCATTCCGCATAGAAATCGACACGCGGCGTGCCGACTGGGGTTTGGCCTGTCATTTTTTTATCAGAAATTGTTCTTCGAAATAACAAAATAATCTGTTATATCAGAAATGGCAAATATATAGCCTCATTTCGCGCAATAGAGCTGTTTTTACATATTTTATCAACACGCTCAGCACCAGCCACCTAGCCGATCGTCAGGTATTCCATTGACAATAAATATTACTTATGGCAAAAAACTGTAAGAAAATTTTATTAATTGCTACATATCAAACATTACTGCTTTGTCATATTATTGACGCGAAGCACAAATCCATGTGCATAATTCGCCTTGGGAGTCATACCCAATTCAGAAAGGAGTTTCCCAATGCAAGTGTTGAAGAAGACCCTGACCGGTGCGGCCCTGGCTACCAGCTTGGTGCTCATGTCCGGTATCACCAATGCGGCCACTTACAATGTAGGCGAACTGACCAAGTACACCAACGTTGTGATCAAACCTGGTATCAACGGCGACGACACGTTTGCTGATACCTTCAAGTTCTCTGTCGGCGAAAAATTCAAGCTGGGTGCATCACTGGCTGAAATCAATGCAGCTGGCCTGCCCAACATCCTGAATCTGGATGCGCTGAGCGGCAATCTGTACAAGTTGGTGAATGGTAGCTGGACTGCCATGAACCTGGGCACCTCGCTGTCCGGCAGTGGTGTTCTGTCTGGCTCGTTCTCTTCCGGCGTGCTGGAAGCTGGTCAATACCGTCTGAACATCAGCGGCATCCTGTCTGGCGTGTTTGGTGGCGGCTATGGCCTGAGCCTGCATGCCAATGCAGTACCAGAGCCTTCCGAATACCTGATGATGCTGGCAGGTCTGGGCGTGATTGGTTACGCTGTACGCCGCAAGCGCGCGCAGTAATCGATACTGACCACATCAGGCGTTTTCAGCCTGGCGTGGTCTGGCCTTGTAGAAAGCAAACGGGCACAGCAATGTGCCCGTCTTTGCGTGGTGCTGCCCAGTACCCAGGCTTTCCAGCAGCCTAGGCAGTCGCCTGCTCAAGCCTTGTCAACCAGATCATCGCAGCCGCATCGGTTGATCCACACATGTCTGCACTTGGACGTAAGCTGCCGCATACCGCAGGGCGGCGCGGGTCACCAAACAGCTGGCATCGATTGTCCATGGTCAGTTGGGCACAACGTACACCAGCTGGCTTACCAGATGGCATGCCTGGAATGGAACTTGAAATCGATGGCGCAATACAACACGCGCCACAGCCTGGGCGACATTCCATCACGCTACCCGGTGCCATCAACTACATGCCTTTTGTTTTTTCAACCAGCTCAGACCACCGCTGTTTTTCCATAAAGCATGGTACTGCTGGCGATAGGCAGCTCCTTCCTCCGCTTGAGAATCGCCAGGCTGTGCCCGTTTGGCGCGACTTTGTATCAACATGGCGGCCAGTTGCGGGTTGGTCTGTATGCCCCGCTCCAGCACGGTGGTTGCCTGTTCTTCATTGCCCACCAGGAACAAGGCCAGCGCATGGTTGAAACACATTTCTGCATTGTCCTCGGAAAAAGCTTCTCCCAATGCAATCATCTTATCCAGCTGATTTGTTGTCAGATACTGATAACCCAAGTGGTAACGTAGCTGCTGTTCATCCGTAGGATTCAACCCCAGCACCAAGCGCTCCAGGTGCTGAAGTTGCACGTCGCCAGATTGTGTCAATGCCATGACCCCCAGCATGCGTAGCAGTGGCCGGTTTTCTGGCTTGCGCCAAGGCAATTGCACTGTCCCTTGCTGTTCACTGCTCAATAGCAAATCTGTAATGGCTTCAATCCGCACACTCAGTTGCTCCAGCACAGGCAGAACGGACTCGTCTTTTTCTTCATCCAGCATTGAAGCGAGGAAATACAACTGATCCAGAATCGTCACATTGTCAAATGCTGTTGGATTTGCCTTCAGCCAGGTCAACCATTTATCACGCTGTGCCAACACGTCCCACAATGCCTCTTCCTGCTCAGATGTGTCCCCCTGTATCGATCTCAGCACCTCTTCCCAGGTCGATTCCAGCGTCGCCAGCTCTGGTAGCGCCTGCAGCACCATCCCACCATCTTCAGCAGGTTGAAGGGTGTAGCGGGCCTGCGCAACGGGTAGCGTATCCAACAGTTGCCCCAATGGTGCAAACCAACGGTATTCCTCTTCACTGGCCATGCCCATTTCACGCTGTATTGCAGCAGGGTCAGTAATCACCTCTTCCATGAACGATAGTGGCTGTGCATACAGATGTGGGCTGATCTTTTTGTAATGCGCCCGCCAAAACGCCGCTCGCTCGACAGCTCGGGCAACATCATGGCCTGCCAGCCACAGCGTAACCTCCAAAGGGCCCAACGCTGGGTGATCCGGCGCCAGATGCTGGGCCTTGCTGAACGCCTCCATGGCCAGATCGTGTTCGCCGGCATCGGCATGGATTGCAGCCAAGCGCCGCCAAGCCACCGCTTGCAGAAACTGGCTCTGGCAGGACAACACCGCTTCCAATAATTGTGTGCGCTTCTTGGGCTTATTGAGTGCCAGATAGCTATCCATCAACACATCAAAGGCCAACTCAGCACGCTCATCCAGCAAAGCAGATTGTTTGAAAATCGGCTCAAGCAATAGCACTGCGCGCTCGTGCTGATTGCGCTCAGCCCACCCTATCGCAACGTCCGCGAGCGCCTCCAGATCCATCCGCCCCAGCGGCAGGCGCTGTAAATGGGCTTTGGGCACTGCGGCAAGCACATAGGGCAGAAGATCCTGTACTGACAACACGGGCAGCCCCGCCTCAAGCGCGGCGCAGCAGTGTTTATACTTGAGCCCCGAGCCGCAATCACAAGCTGCATTCCGCTCTGTCTTTGGCCATTTGACCGGGCGATAATCATTTTCTGGTCGTGGCAGTACATTGCAGATTGCTTTGGCCAACAGTCGCATCAGCCTGGGTGCGTGCTCCGCTGTGATGGGGCGATTGAACACTTCCGAGGCCTTGGGTGCCCAAACAGCTACCATCCATTCACTCAATCCAGCAGGATCGGGTTGCTTGATCGCATTGGCCACGGTTTCGCTCAACAATTCATCCAATGCGTCCCGCTTGGGCTCCATATTCATCTACGTCCTCATTCAATTTCATTCAGCCCAGCAGCCATCCAGCCGTGGGCAACTAATAATATTTTCACCCCACAGAGGATGAGCTTTCTATATTGGTGTTTCACGTGAAACACTCAAGCTGTCGAATCAACCTTGATGAGGGCGCTTACGGTGAAAAGTCATGGGAATTGCCTGAGCGGTTGAGGGTGGGGGGCTATTCAGAATGTGCTTTTTCATCTTACCGATGACATGCATCTCGCAAGGCTTGCAATCAAAGCGCAAGGTCAGTCGCTCGTTTCCATTGACCAGCGTCATTGGCTCAGCCCTCACCTGCCCTTGTACGCCTTTCACTCCTTTGGCCTGCTTGGGGCATAGGTTGAACGAGAAACGCAAGCAATGCTTGGTGATCATCAAGCTGACCTCGCCCCCCTCCTCATGTGCTTCGTATGCTGCATCGATCAAGCTGACGCCATGCTTTTCATAAAATGCTCTGGCCTTTTCGTTGTAGACATTGGCCAGATAGCTCAGCGACGTTTCAGGATATTGCGCAGGTGGATCGCCTTCAGCTTTACGTTGTGGACGCTGCCACGCCGCCAGCCGCACTCGCTCCAGCTCCGCAACTGCATCACGCCTTAGCTGGTTCAGCACCGAAGTCGGCACAAACCAGGGCTGGCTGATGGTCAATTGAACATCGTGAGCACGAAACAAGGTGTTACCGAGTTTTGCCAAGCCATCACGCAACGCACCTTCAGCCTTGTCAGCCTGCTGTGCAATCTGCAATGGCGCATCCAGGCTGACCTTGGCAACACAGCCATCGGCATCAGTCATATTCAGTGTCAAGCCGGTCGGGGTTTCGCCAAGCTGCATCCAAACATCGATCTTGCGCTCGGCAGATTTCTTCAGCAGCGCTTGCTCCCAGGCTTGATCACGGTTACGGCTGATTTCCGTCCCCACCTTCAAACCCAGCAGATTCGCCATCGGCTCATTCGGAAACACTCGCCATACTTGGCCGCCTTCACCCTGTCCGACCAGTTTCACCACATTGGCCTGGATACCGACCACCTCCCGCTTGCGCATGAAGTTGAGCCCATCACCATTGGCCATCGGCTCTATCGTGTCCAGCTCAAACCAATCCGGCCCGAGCTTGGTTACTGTGCCAAGGTGTACGCCAACAAACGTCGGGGAATCAAATGCGCCGATATTGTCTAGCCGCCCATTTGAAAAATAATCGGTATGGCCCCGATGGAAGCTTTTATCCACATTGGGCGTGAACAGAATCTCGGTGTGGCCGCTAGAGGCCGGTGCCAGCTCTGGCCTGCGGCTCAGGATCTCATCCAACAACAGGCGATAGTGGGCTGTGATGTTCTTCACATAACCCATCTCCTTGTAACGGCCTTCAATTTTGAACGAGCGCACACCCGCATCGATCAATGCCTCCAGGTTGGTACTCTGGTCGTTGTCCTTCATCGACAGCAGATGCTTTTCAAACGCCACTACCCGGCCTTGTGAGTCATTCAAGGTATAGGGCAGACGGCAGGCTTGTGAACAATCGCCACGGTTGGCGCTACGTCCTGTCTGCGCGTGGCTGATGTAACACTGCCCGGAATAGGCCACGCACAGTGCGCCATGGATGAAATGCTCGATGGTGGCACTGTCACCCACTGCGTCATGGATGGCACGAATCTGTTGGATTGTCAGCTCCCGCGCCAGCACGATCTGCGAGAACCCCACGTCTGCCATGAATTTGGCTTTGGCTACGCTACGGATATCACATTGAGTCGAGGCGTGCAGCTGGATGGGTGGAATATCCAGCTCCAGAATGCCCATATCCTGCACGATCAATGCATCCACACCTGCATCGTACAACTGATGGATCAACTTACGCGCTGGCTCCAGCTCTGCGTCGTGCAAAATGGTATTGAGTGTGACGAAGATACGCGCATGATAGCGGTGCGCGAATGACACCAACTCAGCGATTTCATGGATTTCATTACAGGCGTTGTGGCGTGCACCAAACGATGGGCCACCAATATAGACTGCATCCGCACCGTGCAGGATCGCCTCTCGACCAATCTCGGCAGTCTTGGCGGGCGACAATAATTCTAGCTGGTGGGGCAACAGGCTCATGCGGATCTCTCGGTGATTCAGTCAAACGGGCGGACATCGCCAACCCTCGGAAAACTCGACATTTTACCGAATTTTACTACCGACCCGCTGATGAATTCATTGCAACCAGCTACCAACCAAGTCAATTCCATGCATAGGAAACACACAACATGGCAGATTGGTCATTGTTGCCCGTCGGCGTCAGATCGCTGCCGATGATCAGCAGCACCAACCCATTCGGAAACCGGTCAGTTGCTCCCTGCATTCCATTTCCACCAACAAAGGGGCATCAGGTAGGCAATGGTGCCAGTAGCGCGGCAATGTCTTCTTCGGTGAATTTAACACTGCCACCATGATCCTCTGACAAGATCCCTGCAGCCAGCTCTGCTTTCTTGTCCTGCAGTGCCAGGATCTTGTCTTCAATACTGCCTTCCACGATCAGCTTGTAGACAAACACGGGTTTATCCTGCCCGATACGGTGCGCACGGTCAGTCGCCTGGTTTTCCACAGCTGGGTTCCACCAGGGGTCGAAGTGGATCACTGTGTCAGCAGCGGTCAGATTCAGCCCAACGCCACCCGCTTTCAAGCTGATCAGGAAGATCGGCACCTCCCCAGACTGGAAACGTCTGATCGGGGTTTCACGATCATGGGTATCGCCTTGCAACACTACATAATCGAGCTTGGCGGCTTTCAGCTCTGTTTCGATCAAGCCCAACATGGATGTAAACTGCGAGAACAACAACACCTTGCGTCCCTCGTCGATCAACTCCGGCAAGATCTGCATCAGCAGCGCAAGCTTGGCTCGCTCGGTCACCTGCTTACTGCTGTCTATTTTCACCAGACGCGGGTCGCAACATACCTGCCGCAATTTGAGCAACGCATCCAGAATCACAATCTGACTACGCGCCAATCCTTTGCTGGCGATCTCTTCGCGGATTCGGCCATCCATTGCCGTGCGTACGGTTTCGTACAGATCGCGCTGCTTACCCTCCAACACCACCTTACGCACAATCACTGTCTTGGGTGGCAATTCCTTGGCTACCTGATCCTTGCTGCGGCGGAGAATGAAGGGCTTGATGCGACGAGCCAGCAATTTGCGCCGTTCGCTGTCTCCCTGTTTTTCGATCGGCGTCCGCCAGAGTTTGGTGAAGGTTTTGCTGTCGCCAAGGAAACGCGGCATCAAGAAATCAAACAAGGCCCACAACTCGCCAAGATGGTTTTCCAATGGGGTGCCAGTGATACACAATCGATGGCGGGCTGTGATCTGACGCACGGCTTCAGCCGTCTTGCTACCTGCGTTCTTCACTGATTGCGCCTCGTCCAGCACCAGCAGGTGATAGTGGTACTGGCTGAGCGTGTCGATGTCGCGCCAAAGCAGTGGGTAGGTGGTCAGCACCACATCATGCATGGAAATCTGCTCGAATGCCTGCTTGCGTGCCATGCCCTGCAATGACAACACCCGCAGACCGGGGGTGAAGCGGCGGGCCTCGCTCTTCCAGTTGTGGACCAGTGAGGTTGGCAACACAATCAACGCAGGCTGGTCGAGCCGGCCTGCCTCTTTTTCGAGCAACAGGTGGGCCAAGGTCTGCGCTGTCTTTCCAAGCCCCATGTCATCCGCCAGAATGCCGGCCAGCGCTTGTTCACGCAAAAACTGCAACCAATTCAAACCTTCCAGCTGATAGGGACGTAGCGCCAAACCTAAGCCTTTGGGTGGCCGCATCGCCTTACGAGGTTTCGTCATTATCAACCGTTTGGCCAGCGTAGCAGCCATCTCTACGCCATCGCCAGACCAACCCGCCAGCGCCTCTGCCACACGCGGGGCATCCAGCCGGGAGACAGCCAACCCAGCTGCGTGTCCGCTGTCAAACAGGTCGATCAGTGTTCTCATCAGCGGCTTGATCCGACCTGCCGGTGCCGTCGCTCTGCCGCCATCAGGCAACACAAGCGTCACGACTTCATCATCTGGGATGAGCTTTTGTTGATTGAGATCCAGCCAACGCTTGTCATGGCGCATCAATTCGGTCAGTAATGGCGGCAGATCAATACGCTGGCCATCGATTTCGATTTGCATCGCCACATCGAACCAGCCGGCGTCACGCTCCTGCAGGGTTGCATACCAATCAGTGATCGTGCTGGCATGGTGGCGAAAATCGGTGCTGAATTCGATCAGCCAGCCTTGCTCCTTGAGCAGTGGCACACACTCCAGCATGAATACCGGCCAATCAGCTTCTTTGTCCAGCCCATACAACGGGTAGTCATGCGGCAGGCTCGGTGATGCTATCGCATAGGGTGGCACGGTCGCCAAACCCACCTCGCTCAGCGTCTTGATCCATTGTCGTTCCTTGCTGGCATTGCGCTTGAGGCACACCACTGTACCATCGGGCTGGCTCCAGTATGTCTGATCATCTTCCGGTTTCAGGCGATGACCGGCGTATTCCATTTCCACCTGTGCGGCATCGAAATAGTGCAGTGAGCGGCCTGCGCTGGTATAGACCTGCTGGTAATTGCGGTGGCGATAGATCGCCGCCACCGGATAGCTTTCCAGCACCAATACTGGCGTGGGTGAACAATCGATGGTACGAATTGCCGTTGCGTTGCTGGTCGGCACGGGCAGGTCGGGCGCCAACTCAGTCAAGGTCTGGGCGACGACCGCAGCTTCCTGTTTGGTAATCGGCGGCAACATGAGCAAATATCCCAGCAGTGCAGCATCAAATTCAAACTGCAGTGGCCCGATCAGCTTGGCAGCAAGATCCAGATACCAGGGCGTAGCCGCCAGCAATAGCTGTCCATTGTCGATCACCACCGCAGGTATGATTTTCCCATGCCCATCCAACGTCCAATGCAACGTTGCAGCTCGTGGCATACCCACCGCCAGCGGTACATAGCCGCATTTCTGACGGCTAATCAGCCTGCCGGTGGCTGCCATCTGCTTCAACATGTCATCACCTGTGCTCTGCTGTAGCGAAAATGTCCCCGGCTCGCTTGGCAGGGACGCATACAACAAGCGGATCACAGACAAGTCATCCTTGCACACGAACTTGGGCGGTTTGGAAATGGCCCGATCAATACCGCTCCATCGATCCATTATCTGAGGCAAGCCATGTGTGTCAGGTCGGCCTTTGTATAAAGTGATGCAATGCCCGTCCTCATCCAGGCAATAGAACAGCCGCTCCGTGGCCTTTTGTATAACCCCTTCTTTTTGATGTTTGCCTACCGCTTCGCGGAAACCACGCAACCAGTCATGAACTCGTTCCCGAATAGCGGGGGAGGGCTCCACCTGCTGATTGATATACGCCAACATGGTCGCGGCACCATGCTTGCACTGATAGTGCACTGGGCAGCTGCAATAGGAAACCATCTCGACATCGGCCTTCGCATATGCATTGACATGGACCATGATTCGGTAAGGCGTCTTGCTCGACCCTTTGACCTGAGCCGAGACAATGTGGTCCATTACCACCAGGCTTTTGATTTTCTGGATATATGACTGGGCTTTTTCAACTTCGTAAAAGCCAAATTCATCAATCACTTGATTGACTGTCAGTAATGGGAGCGTATCGGTTGCCATCTGGTCGGTCGTCAAACACTGCTGAAGATGCGGGCAGTGGAAGGTAGAAAAAGCAATTATACGCAAGGCCCGCCAGACGATCGTCATCCATCCAGGCCCTCTCCGCTGATCATGGCTTGTTTTGTCAGACTAGGTAAGGTGGCATTCCGTACGATTGCGGCAGGCCGAAACAAAAGCGGCCCGGGCTCAATGAGCCCAGGCCACCCTGCTTCACGTCAGATCACTCAACCACCACGGGATGAATTACACCTTGTGGTACACCTCAGCGCCTTGCTTCACGAATTCGATGGATTTGACTTCCATCCCCTTCTGCAATGCTTCGTTTTCGCTGATACCTTGTTTCTCGGCAAAGTCGCGCACATCCTGAGTGATTTTCATCGAACAGAAATGGGGGCCGCACATCGAACAGAAATGGGCCACTTTTGCACCTTGCTGCGGCAGGGTTTCGTCGTGATATTCACGCGCCCGGTCTGGGTCCAGTCCCAGGTTGAATTGATCCTCCCAGCGGAACTCGAAGCGGGCTTTCGACAAGGCATTGTCGCGAATCTGCGCACCAGGGTGGCCCTTGGCCAAGTCAGCGGCATGAGCGGCAATCTTGTAGGCAATGATGCCTTCCTTGACATCATCTTTATTCGGCAAGCCCAGATGTTCTTTGGGGGTGACATAGCACAACATCGCACAGCCATACCAACCGATCTGCGCAGCTCCGATCGCGCTGGTCAAATGGTCATAACCGGGTGCAATGTCTGTGGTCAACGGCCCCAGTGTGTAGAAAGGCGCCTCGTTGCAATGGTGCAGCTGCTCATCCATGTTTTCCTTGATCATCTGCATCGGCACGTGGCCAGGGCCTTCGATCATGGTCTGCACATCATGCTTCCAGGCAATCTGGGTCAATTCACCCAACGTGCGCAACTCACCGAACTGAGCATCGTCATTGGCATCCCACACAGAGCCGGGACGTAAGCCATCACCCAAGCTGAAGCTCACATCATAGGCCTTCATGATTTCGCAGATTTCCTCGAAGTGGGTGTAGAGGAAATTCTCCTTGTGGTGCGCCAGACACCACTTGGCCATGATGGAACCACCACGGGACACGATGCCGGTCATCCGCTTGGCAGTCAGCGGCACATAGCGCAGCAATACGCCCGCATGGATGGTGAAATAGTCCACCCCCTGCTCGGCCTGTTCGATCAAGGTATCCTTGAAAATCTCCCAGGTCAGCTCTTCTGCCTTGCCATCCACCTTTTCCAGTGCCTGATAGATCGGCACGGTGCCAATAGGTACCGGGCTGTTACGCAATATCCATTCACGGGTTTCGTGGATATTCTTACCGGTGGACAGATCCATGATAGTGTCCGCACCCCAGCGGATACCCCAGGTCATCTTGTCCACTTCCTCACTGATCGAGGAAGTCACCGCGCTGTTGCCAATATTGCCATTGATCTTCACCAGGAAGTTGCGACCAATGATCATCGGCTCCAGCTCAGGGTGATTGATGTTGGCAGGGATGATCGCCCGCCCGCGGGCCACCTCCTGGCGCACGAATTCCGGTGTGATGTCGTCAGGAATCGCCGCGCCAAATGATTGGCCCCGATGCTGGCGTAACATCAGTTCTGCCATGCGTTTACCCTTGTCGCCCATGGCTTGCAACGATGCTACATATTCCTGGCGACGCAGGCTTTCACGGATGGCAATGTACTCCATCTCAGGCGTGATGATGCCCTGACGCGCATAATGCATCTGCGACACGTTCTTGCCAGTCACCGCGCGACGCGGTTTGCGCTGCAGGTTGAAGCGCAGATGTTCAAGCTTGGGGTCTGCCTCGCGCGCTCGCCCATACTCGGAGCTCAACGCACCCAACAACTCAGTATCGTTACGCTCTTCAATCCACTTGCCACGAATGGCTGGCAAACCAGACCGCACATCGATACGCGCTGCTGGATCGGTGTAGATACCGGAGGTGTCATATACATAGATCGGCGGGTTGTTTTCACCGCCAAATGCCGTCGGTGTATCAGTTTGGCTGATTTCACGCATCGGCACCTGGATATCGGGCCGACTGCCCTCTACATAGACCTTGCGCGAGGCAGGAAAGGGTTGAATGGCGGCCTCGTCGACATGGGCCGTTTCGCGCAGGAATTGTGGGGCATTCATCAGGGAGTTCTCCAGTGCAATAAAAACGGGTAGGAGAACGCTGGAATGGCAATCCGCTTCCCTACGCCGGCATGATCCGTACAGGTTCGAAGGGTATGTCTCACTGATGCCAGTAATTGACTCGACACGGTCAATCAGACCATCAACGCAGGTACTGGCAACAGACCCCTAGCGGTCCGAATACCTGGATTCCGTTGACGTGGTTTCGTGTCAATGGAACCTGGCGGGTATCGGGACTAATTGTGTGAAGCTAAAGTAATTATGGGATAATTGCAAGTTAGACAAAATCCGGTGCCCGCCACGGGCTCAATCGTTTTCTGGAGCAAGAGCAATGAATTGGGAAGAAGCGCGTTTCAATATGGTTGAACAGCAGATCCGCCCTTGGGATGTGTTGGATCAGGAAATCTTGAGCCTGTTGTTCGAGGTGAAGCGTGAAGAATTCGTGCCCACCAACATGCACAACTTGGCCTTTGTCGATATGGAGTTACCGCTCGCCAACGGCCAGAAGATGTGGCAACCGAAACTGGAAGCGCGGGTGGTGCAAGAGTTGGCGATCAAACGCACAGACAAGGTGTTGGAGATCGGCAGTGGCAGCGGCTACCTGACCGCCCTGCTCGCCAAGCGCGCCCAGCACGTCTACAGCGTGGAGATCGATGCAGAACAAGCTGCAATCGCCAAATCCAATCTGTTGAAGGCCGGTCTCGGTAACGTCACCTTTGAGGTGGGCGATGGCGCACGTGGTTGGACCAAGCATGCACCGTATGACGTGATCGTGATCACAGGCTCCGTACCGGTGTTACCCGATGAATTCAAACAACAGCTTGCCGTGGGCGGTCGCTTGTTTGCTGTCATCGGTGATGCCCCTGTGATGTCTGGCACCTTGATCACCCATGAAAGCAGTGCTGCCTACAACACCACTAAGCTGTTCGAAACAGTTGTCACCCCGCTGATGAATGCGGTACAACCGGCACGCTTCAGCTTCTGATCATGCAGCAGATCACCGCAGTGGCGCTGGCAGAATGGCTGGCAGATCGCACCCGGCCTACACCGGTGCTGTTGGATGTTCGTGAGGATTGGGAATTCAGGCTGTGCCATATTCCCGGCTCAGTGCACATTCCCATGCACGAGATCCCGACCCGGCTGAACGACATTGAAGACGACATGGAAACCGTGGTGATCTGTCATCACGGCATGCGTTCAATGCAGGTTGCCTTGTTCCTGCAAAGAGCTGGCTTCAACCACGTCATCAATCTACAAGGAGGGGTCGATGCCTGGGCACGGGAAGTCGATCCCAATATGGCAACCTACTGAGCCAAATAGCCTGTCGAGCCAAACGCCCGTTTTCATGCGGGCGTTTTATTTTGTCGGCAAGCCAATCATTGTGGCATTGGCCATATCCCCGACCTCGACCCGGTTCCGCCCACCGCGCTTAGCCCGATACAGCGCATCATCCGCAGCACGCAGCATGGTTTCATAACGTTGGGTTTCCAGAGGGACCGCCGTACACAAGCCAATACTGATCGTGACCTGGATAGCGTGTTGTTTGAACGTGATTTTCTTATCTGCTATCCGTTTTCTGATCACCTCACACAGCTGTTGTGCGCCACGCCCTTCTGTCAAAGGCAGAATCACGACGAACTCCTCACCACCATAACGGGCCAGGAAGTCGCATGGGCGTTTCAAGCAAGATTGAACAGCTGCGGCCACCTCTTTCAGAACCTGATCACCCGCTTGATGCCCATAGGTGTCGTTGATCTTTTTGAAATGGTCGATATCCAAGATCGCCAAGGTCAAGTTATACGTCCCACGCCGCGCCCGTGACCATTCCTTGACAACACGGGCATCAAAGAATTTACGGTTACGAACCCCCGTCAATCCATCCGTGAAGTTCAAAGCTTTCAGCTGATGATTGGCCTCAGACAGCTTCCGCATTGCTTCATCCAGCGCTTTGGTCCGTTCCTGAACACGGATTTCCAGCACCGTATTCTGTTCAAGGCTGTTGCGCTTGTGGTCTTCGCTAAGCGATTTGTAACGGTGTGCCAGGGCAAATGACAGCAAGATGGCCTGCAGGCCAATACCCAATTGCAAGGCTGGGAACTGTGTCAGCCATTGTGGAAAAACGCCAATGATCTGCATAGCGTGGGTCAACATGGCCACCGAGAACACCAACCAACCCAGCAAGAAAAGCCGCGCGGGATATGCGATCTGTAATCGTGCCTTCACAGCGGCCAATACTGCCAATACAGTGGTCAACGACGTCAAGGTGAACCCAATCGACATGGTGACCGTTTGCTCACCAGTCAGGGCAATCAATGCCAGCGCTGCCGCAGACCACCATACAACCCGTGCCAACTGATCAAGTAACGGTTGGTGTTCATCCAGCAATAAAAATCGACGAATGAAATTTACTGCACCGGTCAGAGCAAGCCCTAGCAACGCTGGCACCAGTATCGGTTGCCACGGCTTGCTCTCCCAGCCGGTCAGCGTGGTCAAGACACCACTGGCGACCAGCAGCATCAACCCTGATGCACCGGTAAAGGAGACAAAGTACAAGTAACTGGTATCACGGATCGACGCAAAAATGAACAGGTTATACAGCACCAGCACCAGTAGCCCACCAAAGAGCATGCCCGCCAGAACAGAGTGATAGCGGGTTTTCTCCAGGTAGGTTTCATACGCTCTGATGTGCAATGTCCCGACATCTGATTTGCTCGGATCAAGCAAGAGATAGAACGTGGTCCGTTGCCCCGGTGGCAGAGAGACCGTGATGAAAGCTTCGTCTCGAGACAGATTTGCAGCGGAAAAAGGCATCGGTGGGGCATACTGCCAATGGCCAACCAGGTCGTCTGCCCGCATGACATATCCGTCGATCTCGCCCTTGGTAGGCAAACCAATTAGCCATTGCTGTGTATCTGATTGATTGAACACAACAAACCGATGCCACTGTCTGCCAGATACACTCGGTTGATCTACAAGGGGTCTGAATTGGGTATGGACGTCTGGGTGAGCAGCTTGTTTGATGTTGATCTGTGCGGGCAGATCAGGATGCACCATCAGGTGGTCAGCCAATGGGACAATCCACTGGGCCTGCCGTAATACCAGATCAGCATGTGCGGGCTTGGCCAATACCAAGCAGCACAATATCAACCCGACCATGCAGGCCAGCAGATGGCTCATGGCGGAATATGAACGGGCGGATGATAGCCGCATGGAACGCAAGACAAAATCAATATTCGATATTGTCAATATAGTGTATGGACCTGGCACTGTCTGACACTGCTCTATATAGGGAAAGCCATATTATATAAAGCAGTTCCGTTTTATGACATAGAAATAATATGTCGCCCGCGATCAATGTACTGTTGTTACCAGTAAAGCCAATGTACGCTGTGTGGCGCCAGCATGCAACTGAGCAAATTGCAGCGCCGATTCACGCACATCTTTCAGCAAAACCACATCATTGAGCCACTGCCGGATTTGCACCACGGCTTGTTGCATATCTGCAACTTGGCAAGCAGCGCCGGCTTCTATCGCCAAGCGGGTCACATCGGTAAAGTTGAACATATGAGGGCCTACGATCGCCGGACAGCCGGTTGCACAGGCTTCAATCAGATTCTGCCCACCAAGCGGCATGAAGCCACCGCCAATCAACGCGCAATCTGCCATGGCATAGTATGCATACAACTCCCCCATGCTATCCCCCAACCAGACCTGGAGGGATGATGAGACAGGTTGTTCACTACGCTTGGCCCATTGCATGCCGCTGGCTTCCAAAATGCCAGCCACTTCATCGAATCGTTGCGGGTGGCGCGGCACAATCACCAATAATGCATCAGGCGGGTTGTCTTGCCACGCTTTCAACAGCAATGCTTCTTCACCATCACGACTGCTGCCAAACACGACAACAGGCCTGCGCCCTAGCTGCGCCCGCCAATGCTGGCCCAGCTCCAGCTGAGCTGGTGGTAGTTGTACATCGAATTTGATATTGCCACACACCTGGACCTCACAATTGCCCAGCAAGCGTAAGCGTGCTGCATCCGCATCACTCTGCGCAGCAATGCCTCGCAGCGATTGCAATGCCGGGCGTACAAGCGATTCGATGCGTCCATATCCACGAGCAGAGCGAGCGGATAGCCGTGCATTGACCAAATACAACGGCACACCGTGTTGGCGAGCAGCATGGATCAGATTGGGCCAGATCTCGGTTTCCATCAACAAACCCAAAACCGGCTTGAAATGACGTAGAAAACGATCCACCGCACCAGGCAGATCATACGGCAGAAAGACCGCCTCCACTTTTTGACCATACATTGCCGACGCAGTATCCCGACCAGTCGGTGTCATCTGGGTCAACACGATCCGATGGCCAGGATAGGCTTCATACAACGCGTTGATCAATGGCTGTGCCGCCCGTGTTTCCCCAACTGAGACTGCGTGTAGCCAGATCACCGGCTGAGTGGGTTTCTGCTGATAAATACCAAAACGCTCTGCCCAATGCTGCCGATACCCCCGCTGCTTACGGCCTCGCCACCACAGACGAAGCAAGATCATCGGCACCAATAAGCGGAAAAGCTGGGTATACCACCACCTCATGGCGCCAAGACCTGCATGACATGCCGCCAGACATCATCAACCGAGGGGGGCATACCATTGTGCCCCAGATTCCAGCAAAGACTATCTGCCATCACACCCGTCAAACCCGGCTCGGAAGCACAAAACAACGCAATCGTCGGACACGCCACCGCCGCTGCCAGATGACTCAAACCGGTATCGACGCCTACTGTCAATCGAGCACCCGCCAACACACCCGCCGCATCGGCAAGACTCATTTGTGGAGCAACAACCGCATTGGGCATACCCCTTGCCAAGGTTGCTGCCGCCTGCTGCTCTGCTTGGCTCCCCCATGGCAAGACACAAGCCAAACCCAACTCATGCAAGCGAACTGCCAACGATTGCCATGCCGCTACCGACCATTGTTTGTCTGCTCGACTTGTCGCATGCAGCAATACAGCATAGGGCTTGTGTGGCAACCAGGAAAAAGCAACTGGCGATGGTGCCAAACCATAATCCAACGACGACGGAATCGTGTACCCCAACGCCTCAGCAGCCAATTGACGATTCCGCGTCACAGCATGTGATGTTCGGGATACGGCAAACCGGCGATCATAAAAATAACTGGCGATCGGCTCACGGATACTATGGCTATCGTAGCCAGCAACCGGTCCATTCGCCTTTGACGCAAGCCATGCACTCTTCAACAAGCCTTGCAGATCCAACACCAAATCATAGTGAGATGAAGCAAGACGATGTTTGAACGCACGCCACTCTGCTTGCACGCTACCCTTCCACCAAGCCTTACGCCACCTCCGAACTGCAACAGGGATGACATTACATACTCGTGGATGCATTTGCGGAATCCCGGCAAACGACTCTTCCACCATCCAATCTACCTGCCAAGATGGGTTCGAACCAGCAACGTCTGCCAACACCGGCAAGGCATGGATCACGTCTCCCATCGAGGACGTTTTGACAATCAATAATTTCGACATAACGGAAATTGTATCAGTGCCTTGCTACATCGTAGCGAAAAGGCGACTACCCACAACCACCCTGTCCAGTGCAAACAACATTCCCCCGGACACAAGTAGTTGAAATAAATAGAGCTATATAAGTTATCCACAGCCTACCGAAAACTAACATGCACTGTATGCCAACAATAAGCAGAAGCATGGATCTCATGAGTAATGTGGATAAAAACCAGCAGACAGGCTCAAAAAAACGGGCAAAGCCCCGTCACAAAAAGACTTTGACGCAGCATTTCGTGACATGGAAAACGTGAGGACAGATTGTGTAGTTTCCCCTGTTTCAAGCCAACACGAAATTCGTCACACATTTGTCACACATCAGAAGAACGAGTTACCCCTAGCAAAAAAATTGACGCAACATACTGAGAAACAAAGCAGAAAGTGGGTTATCCACAGAACACTGGCAACTCTATTATTTTCTTATCTATCTTCTTTATCTTATTCACATAATTGATATAGAAAAGAATACAGATGCCAAAGGAAGGTCAGCAGGTCTGGTATCCTACAAACACCTGTCATCTTTCTCTGACCACCACATGTCCACCAAGCTTTCAGCGGTGCTGATCACCCAAAATGCAGCAGAACAACTCCCTGCTTGCTTGCAATCACTACACTTCGCTGACGAAATCATTGTTGTAGACAGCGGCAGCAACGACCACACATTGGCAGTTGCTCATAAAGCAGGCGCAAAAGTGATCCATCAGGAATGGTTGGGTTTCGGCAGACAAAAGCAATTTGCGATCACACAGGCCAGCTACGATTGGGTACTGTGTATCGATAGTGATGAAAGGGTCTCCGACGAGCTGAAAAGCAGCATCCAACAAACGTTGAACAACCCAAAGCACACTGCATACCGCATGCCACGCAGCAATCGCTTCATGGGACGTTTCCTGAAGCATGGTGAAGGCTACCCAGACTGGAGCCTCAGACTATTCAACAGACGCCACGCAAAATGGTCAGATGACGCAGTACACGAGAAAGTGATTCATGAAGACAGTGTCGGTACACTGACCGGCGACCTCCTGCACGAATCAGGAGAAGACATCGCACGTTACTTCGACAAACAAAACCGATACACTACTTTACAAGCACAACAATTGTTCAAACGGGGCAAACAGTGTAGTCTCGCGCAACTTGTACTGAGCCCACTTTTCCGTTTCATACGTTTCTATCTGTTCAAACGCGGCTTTATGGATGGGGTACCTGGTTTGGTCCACATCCTGATTGGCTGTTTCAACAGTTTCAGCAAATATGCCAAACTGATAGAACTCCACCGACTACATAAACAGCCATGACCATTCTTGTCACCGGTGCAGCCGGATTCATCGGAATGCACGTCTGTCGTGCTTTATTACTACAGGGTAGACACGTTGTTGGCCTGGACAATTTCAACGATTACTACTCGCCATCACTGAAATTCGACCGCATCAAAGCACTGAATGAATGTTCACCTACTTTTGTATGTGAACAAGTCGACATCGCCAATGCAGTGCAGCTCGATGAGGTATTCAAAAAACATCAGGTTCAATATGTCATACACTTGGCAGCCCAGGCTGGTGTCAGATATTCACTGAAGAACCCAAGGGCGTACAGCAACAGCAACCTGACCGGGTTTACCAATATTCTGGAGTCATGCCGACAACACCAGATCAAGCACTTGGTCTTTGCCAGCAGCTCAAGTGTCTACGGCTCCAATGTCAAAATTCCATTTGACGAAAGTGACAACGTAGACCACCCCATCAGCTTGTATGCGGCCACCAAAAAGGCTAACGAGGTGATGGCTCATAGCTATGCGCATCTGTTCGATCTACCATGTACTGGGCTGAGATTCTTTACCGTATATGGGCCATGGGGCCGTCCCGATATGGCGACATGGTTGTTCACTGATGCCATTTTGCAGGGTAAGCCAATCAACGTATTCAACAATGGCGATCTGAAACGGGATTTCACTTATGTTGATGATATCGTTGAAGGTGTCATCAGGGTGCTTGACCATATTCCAGCCACCAACCCAGACTTCGACAAGTGGCATCCAGATCCTGCATCCAGCTTTGCGCCCTATCGTCTTTACAATATCGGCAACCATCAGCCTGTGGCGCTGGAAACCTTCATATCAACACTTGAAGCAGCACTGGGAAAGCCGGCGATCAGAAACAATATGCCGATGCAGGATGGAGACGTGTATGCGACCTATGCGAACACCGACCGTCTACGACAAGCGGTCGGGTTCTCGCCAAATACAGAGTTGAAGGTGGGGTTACAACACTTCGTCGATTGGTATCTTGCATACCATCGACTCTCATAATGGAAATTATCTAAATAAATCAGATAATTGATGAGAATTTGCCAATGGATCGATTGCATCGAACAATGCGGAGATCATGGCAATGGCATCTGCGCCTGCTTGGATAACCTGCAGTGCATTTACAGATGTGATTCCCCCAATGGCAACAACTGGCACAGGGATGATCTTTGCCTGCTGGAACAGGCTGAGTGGTGCATTTACAGCATCGGGTTTGGTAGATGAACTGAAAACAGCACCAAACGCAACGTAGCTTGCACCTTCATCAGCAGCTTTTCGCGCCAAGGACAGCTGGTTGTAACACGATATGCCGACAACTGCAGTGGAACCTAGCTCAGATCGGGCGTTGGCCAGGGCCCGATCATCTTTACCAAGATGCACACCAGCTGCGCCAACTTCCGCTGCCAGTGAAATATCGTCATTAATGATCAATGGAATGGAAAATTCATCACACAAGGCTTTGAGTGATGAAGCCTGTTCAAGACGTAATGCTTGATCACGATGTTTGTTTCGGTATTGCAAAACAGAAACCCCGCCGGTTAGCACCAAGCGGGATTTGTTTATCAACGTTTCTGTATCCATCGTGTCCGGTGTGATGGCATATACACCGCGGATCTCATGTTTCATCATTGTTCTCGGTATTACGAGCCCAGAACAGACGATCAGGAATGTATTGCCCCATGCCAGGTCGGATGGCGTTTTTCAAGGTCTGCCAAGTGTATTCCTGCGCTTCTTTGACGGCTTCCGGTACATCCAGCCCAGTTGCAATCAAGCCAGCAATGGCGGATGCCAATGTGCAACCGGACCCATGATAGCTTCCTGGCAAACGAGCCCAACTATCAGCACGCACTTTGCCACCACGGTTGTACAAGGTATTGACGACATTGGGTGTATTTTCATGGGTGCCCGTGATCAGCACATATTCACAACCCATGGCACGGATACGCTTGGCACACTCCTCAAGCGAATAGTCATCATCTGGATCATCCACCAATCGACGGGCTTCGATGCTGTTTGGCGTGATGACAACTGTGTGTGGAATCAACAGTTCCCGCATTGCGGAAATCAAATCCTCCGTTGCAAATTCATCGCCTGCACCGGATGCCAGGACTGGGTCCAGTACCAGCGGGATATCGGGGTAATCTGCTGCGATTTCAGCAATGGCGGCAACATTTTCAGTGCTGCCGATCACGCCAACCTTGAACGCAGCGACCTGCATGTCTTCAAGAATGAAACGGGCTTGATCAATCACCAGCTCAGGGTCCATAGCCTGTAGATCATCCACACCAGCACTATCTTGCACGGTAATGCCTGTCACGACGGACAGTGGATGGCAACCCAGACTGGCCAATGTCAAAATGTCGGCTTGTAAACCTGCACCGCTGGAAGGGTCTGTTGCGGCAAAGGTCAAGACGATAGGAAGCGGATTTGCATGCATGAAAAGAGAGGCTTTCTGAATTGCGTTAGAATAGTCGTTTTCTGAGTGTGCGCCGGAAATGGGCGGCTGCACATGATTTCATTGTAACTGAATCATGGAAACTCGCATGAACCGCTATATGTGCCTGATTTGTGGATTTATTTATGACGAAGCTGAAGGTCGTCCTGAAGACGGGATCGCTGCAGGCACCCGTTGGAACGATGTTCCAATGAATTGGACCTGCCCAGATTGCGGAGCCCGTAAAGAAGACTTCGAGATGGTTCAACTCTAAACCTGGAACTGCCGATAGGCTGTCTGGTTCCAAGTGGATGATTCGGTCAAACAGGAGGTTGATGATGCGAAAGTTATTAGGTACAGCAGCCCTGTCTGCATTACTCCTGGTCACAGGTTGTGAAACGGTTCAAACCACACGTGGTGGGGTGGTTGGAGTCGAGCGCAAGCAAAGCATGCTGATGGGCATCAGCACCAACGAAGCCAATCAGATGGCGGCAAAGCAATATGCCGCAGAGCTCAATGCTGCGAAGCAAAAAGGTAAGCTCAATACAGATGCCAAGACGCTGGAACGGTTACGCATGATTGCGAACCGGCTGATTCCTCAGACTGGCGAATTCAGACCCGATGCACTGAAGTGGGACTGGGAAGTCAATCTGGAATCATCCGACGAGTTGAACGCCTACTGTGCGCCTGGTGGGAAGATCATGTTCTATTCAGGGCTGATCAACCGCTTGAAACTGAACAACGATGAAATTGCTGCGATCATGGGCCATGAAATGGCGCATGCTCTGCGCGAACATGGTCGCGAAGCAATGTCCCGTGCCTACACTCAGCAACTGGGGCTGAGCGTGGTTGCCTTGACTGGTAAAGTCAGTGATCAGGCACTCCAATTGGCCAATTCAGCGGTAACCGTCGCTTGGCAATTGCCCAATAGCCGGGAAAACGAAACCGAAGCAGATCGCATTGGCCTGGAGCTGGCAGCCCGTGCAGGTTATGACCCCAGAGCTGCCGTCACCGTCTGGAAGAAAATGACATCCGCCAGCGAGGGCCAACCGCCCCAATGGATGTCAACCCACCCATCTCATGGGACGCGGATCCGCGATCTGGAGGACAAGATTCCACTGGTTATGCCACTTTACGAGGCCGCAAAAAAACCATAAGCCATGAGCTATATCTACCTCAAAACGCTTCACATCATATTTGTCATCAGCTGGTTTGCGGGGTTGTTTTATCTACCTCGCCTGTTCGTCAACCATGCCATGGTGACAGATTCGGCTACGCAAGCTCAATTGAGCCTCATGGAGCATAAGCTGTATCGCTTCATGACCCTGCTAGGCGTCCTTGCACTGGGGTTTGGTTGCTGGTTATGGTTAGGTTACAGCATCAAGGGTGGTTGGCTACATGCCAAGCTGGTGCTGGTCCTGATCCTGGTCGCATTCCATCTGTATTGCGGCAGACTGATCAAGCAATTCGCTGCGGGTGCCAACAAACATGATCACAAGTGGTATCGCATGTTCAATGAAATTCCAACGGTGACCATGTTCATCATTGTGTTTCTGGTTGTGGCCAAGCCGTTTTAACAAAGCCTTTTTATTCTGGATAACGAAGATGTCGTCAAACAATGAATTGTTATTTCAACGTGCTCAAACACATATTCCTGGCGGAGTGAATTCTCCTGTTCGCGCGTTTGGATCTGTTGGCGGTGTGCCTCGTTTTTTCAAGGAAGGCAAAGGAGCGTATCTATGGGACGCCGATGATAAGCGCTATATCGACTATGTCGGCTCCTGGGGACCGGCGATTCTGGGCCATGCAGATCCAGACGTCATCCACGCCGTAAAAACCGCCGCTGAGCACGGCTTGTCATTCGGTGCACCTACCGAGGCAGAAATCGAAATGGCCGATCTGCTATGTGGTTTATTGCCAGGAATGGATCAGGTGCGCTTGGTCAGCTCTGGCACAGAAGCCACCATGAGTGCAATTCGTCTAGCCCGTGGTTTTACCGGGCGTGACAAATTCATCAAGTTCGAGGGGTGTTACCACGGGCACGCTGATGCATTGCTTGTCAAAGCGGGCTCTGGCTTGTTGACCTTCGGCAACCCAAGCTCAGCAGGCGTGCCCGCAGCTGTGGCTGCAGACACGCTGGTGCTGGGTTACAACGATGTGGAACAGTTGGAACAAACCTTTTCCAAGCTCGGTACACAAATTGCTGCAGTGATTCTGGAGCCTGTTGCAGGCAATATGAATCTGATCAGGCCCACAGAAGCATTCCTGAGCGCACTACGCCGCTTGTGTACTGAATATGGTGCGGTATTGATTTTCGATGAAGTGATGACCGGTTTCCGCGTCGGCCCCACCTGTGCACAAGGCTTGTTTGGCATTCAACCCGACCTGACGACCTTGGGTAAGGTAGTCGGTGGGGGCATGCCCTTGGCAGCATTCGGTGGTCGTGCCGATATCATGTCCAACATTGCGCCTTTGGGGCCAGTCTACCAAGCTGGTACATTGTCCGGTAACCCAATTGCTGTGGCAGCAGGTCTGGTCACCCTTAAGAAGGTGACGGCGCCCGGCTTCTTCACCGCACTGACAGCTCACACCCAGGCACTGGTCGAAGGCCTCACCACCGTTGCACAAGCCGCAGGGGTTTCCTTTACAGCGCAATCCGTGGGGGGAATGTTTGGGCTCTATTTCGCTGACAAGTGCCCAAATAGCTATGCAGAAGTGATGGCCTGCGATAAAGCGGCGTTCAATCGCTTTTTCCATGCCATGTTGGCAGAGGGCGTATACCTCGCACCCTCTGCTTTTGAAGCTGGATTTGTTTCCGCAGCCCATACCGAAGAAGATATTCGGCAAACAGTGAAAGCAGCTGAGAGAGTATTCAGCCGATGGCAATGATTTTTATGAAATTTTCATGAAAAAGCGGGTTGCCCCCGCTTTTTTTTATGCATTTTGTTGAATTGATTAAAGTAATTGATTGAATTGACGTTATAAATTGTATTGAATCTGTTTTATGAAGTAGTTGTATGCGCACCGATCAAACACTATTGGGGCATTTGCTGGCGATCACCACTAAGGCCCCACAATCTATCAACAATGCCGGGTCGGCCAGCGATCGTTCTTCGGGCTCATCAGCCCAGGTCATCGAGCGTGAGCCACCAACTCCTCCGATCAAGCACCAGCCCAATTCGACCGGGTTTGACCGTAGAACAGGCCAAGATCGGCGGCAGGGTGGTGATCGACGTGAAAATCAAGATAGTGGACTGTTCAACACTCGTTCTGGGCAAGAGCGGCGAAAGATGGGTAGGCGGCATCGTGACTACACAGAGACAATTTCGGTTAAAGTCTAGATTTTTTACCGATGACAACACCTCATTTGACCCAGATCCGTGTCCGTGGCTATCACCTTGATGTCTATCAACACGTCAATAATGCACGCTACCTTGAATTCATTGAAGAAGCCCGCTGGGCCTACTTCGAAGAAAATGGGGTGCTGACAAAGTGCGTAGCGCAAGGCTTGTCCTTCATCGTCGCCAATATCAACATCAATTATCGTCGGCCTGCACTGCTGAATGAAGCACTGGAGATCCGAACTGGGATCAAGGCGCTGAATCGTCGAAGCGGTGTGCTATCCCAAGTGATTTATCTGCAAGGAACCGAAAAGCTGATTGCCGATGCGGAAGTGACATTCGTGCTTTATGATGTCAAGCAGGAAAAAGCGATACCAATCGATGGGGAATTGCTGGAGAGCCTGACGCCATATGTGCTGACTGCATAGGCTGGATCGATATAGAAGGGCATGCAGCACATGCCCTTTTGCTTTTCAGAGCCCAATAAGCAGGCCGTATAGGTGTCGGCTGTATATGGATGAGGCTTGCGGCAGTAGAAAACAACAAAGGCCGAACAAGTCGGCCTTTGTGTTGAAACTGGTTGCGGGAGCAGGATTTGAACCTGCGACCTTCGGGTTATGAGCCCGACGAGCTGCCAGACTGCTCCATCCCGCGTCTGAAGAAGTGCAATATTATCGTATGAGAAAAGACACGTCAATAGATTTCTTAAATTATATTGGTTTGACCGTGATTTTCTGGTGCGGACAAACCATGAAATACATGGAAAGATATTGATATATATGTAATTTGTTGAATTTATAATTGTGCAGCGACGAAGCGTACCAACGGTGCGCTCTATCTACTGTGTCTGATCAAATGTTGTGCAGCCCTTGCCGGCGACGATAGATCAGGCAGGTTTCCACCAGTAATTCGTTGCTGTCTATTCTTTCATGAGGCGTTCCAGCGAATACTCTTTCAAAATCATAGTATTGGCTGTCATTCTTGACCCAGGCATAAATGGGTTTGCCTTGATAGGTTCCGAGCAAGGCATCCACTGCTTTGTCTTCCAGGGCTTCGAGTGAAAGGCTGTCCTGCACGGGCGATTGCTCAATTTCGTCCTCTATCGGCATGGGCGGTGCTGGCTTGGCAATCAGCTGCAGATAGAACCGGAATAGCCACATGGGCAGCATGACCCGGAGCACTCGCTTATCTTCTGTGATCAGACATGCCACAGGAAACTGGCGGCGGCATGCAGGGCATTCCGCTTCGGCGGCCAAGGCAATCTGTGCTTTGACGGAGGTGGCGATGCCATGCATGTGTTCTGCGGTGACGATATGGCCACAATGGGTACATTTTTTGGAGAACTTTGAAACCCGGTCCCCATCGCCCAGTGGTAAAGGCAGGAAACGGTTGATTCGATCTGTCTTGCGCATTGACGACATACTCTCTGCCAGCCTCTAAGGCTGGGCGATGCTTACGATTGAAAAAACAACTTGCCATCATACCTGAAAATGGCGCTGTTTTCCTGGGCGACTTCGCAGGAAATTCATTTAATTTATTGTTTTAAATATGAAAAAGATTGGGCTTGGTCAGTGGTCTGCTGACAGGATCAGGTTTAGATCATGTGGTAGGAGGTGGCACAAGGCTGATGACGCGGTTTCTACCTTGGCGCTTTGCCTGATACAACCCTTCGTCCGCTTCTCCCATCAAGTCATCGAATTGGATGGGTTGATCCAATAAGGAGGTTGCGATGCCAATGCTGATGGTGACTTTCAGGGTTTCTGAAGATTGAGGTGTCTGGTGTTTGATGGGGTTGTTTTCAATTGCTTGTCTGATGTGCTCCGCAACTTTGAATGCGCCTGCGAGATTGGTATCCGGCAACAGTACGACGAATTCTTCCCCGCCGAAGCGTGAAACCAGATCGACGGCTCGAACGCTTTGCTGAAGTTTTTCCGCGACCATGCGTAGGCAATGATCTCCAAACAGATGGCCGAAGCGGTCATTGATGGATTTGAAATGGTCGATATCGGCAACCAAGAGACTCAAGTGATTGCGGTTGCGGTGTGCTCGATCAACTTCCAATTCGAATCGATCGAGTAGACGATAGCGATTCGCCAAGTGGGTCAAAGGGTCTTCCCAGGCCATGCGTTCAAGCTCTGATCGGGCTTGGGTCAGTTCGGTGATATCGACATCTACGCCACGGAAGCCAATGAACTTATCCATGTCGTCATAGAGCGGATGACCATTCGATGAGACCCAGACTATTCCACCGTCTTTTCGTTGGTAGCGGAGCTCACCATTTTTGTAGGCTCGACGCCGCTTCATGTCAGATAGGACGGCGTTGCTTTCTATGCCTTGCTCTGGCGCAAGGAAGCTGGATAGCGGATTGCCGATCATTTCCTCGGCTTGGTAGCCTAGGATTTTTTCTCCTCCTTTGATGAATACGAAGCAGCCATCTGCATCCAGCTCCCAAATATAGGTGGGCGAGTAGCTGATGGCATCTTCCATCAATGCGTTGGCATGTCTGACGGCGGCTTCTGCTCGTTTGTATGGGGTGATGTCGGTATAGGTGCTGATGAATCCGACTACTTGTCCATCGACATCCATGGGTTTGCCGACGATTTCCAGCTCGGTACCATCTGGCCGGGTTCGGTTGAATTTGTGGGGTTGGAACTGCATGGCCAAGCTGATGCGTTGGGCAACTTGGGCTGCGGGGTCTCCTGGGCCATATTCGCCCCGGTTGGCATTGACCCATAATAGTTCTTCGAAGGTGACGCCTGGTCTGTCTAATGATTCGGGTAGGGCCAGCACCTCGAAAAAGGCTTTGTTCCAAAGCACCATGTTCAGGTGCTCATCAATGACGCTGATTCCTTGCGGCAATGACTCGATTACTGTGCGTAGATAGGCTGCATATCGCTTGGAATCCTCAATTGCCTGATTCCGTTGCGTAATGTCGTTATAGATGGAGACAAACCCGCCACCAGTCAATGGGATGCCTCGTATTTCAAGCCTGATGCCATTGGGGCGGCTTCGCTCAAAGACATGGGGGCGATGCTCGTTGGCCAGCTGTACCCATTCAGCCACAATTCGATCTGGGTCACCCTCTCCATATTCGCCGCGTTCGGCATTGAATCGAATGATCTGTTCAAAGCTGGGGGGACCGGTTTCAAACAATGTGCTGGGAAGGCCCAGTAGCTGGCGGCATCGTTGGTTGCATATCAGCACGTGCATGGTGTCATTGATGACAGTCAACCCACATGGCAGGTGCTCTGCCATGAGCGCAAGCGATGGCAAGCTGCTGGCATCCAGGGTGAGCAGCGGTGCCAGGTCGTTGGCGAAGATAGGGAAGCTGGTCATGTTGACTGTGCTGTCCATTGGTGTGGGCGCCGGCGCGTCCATGTATATCCCATGCTGATTGAAGGTCCTCTTCAGCATAGCTAACCTGGATTGGCTTTGCATGGCACCAATTGGTTTCTGTCGATGTGATTTCAAGCCCTCTGCTGCTGCTTGCCAGCGGTGTCTTGGGCCACTACAAGAAAAAAGCCCGCCAAAGCGGGCCTGATGGGTTCAGCAGGGATGGATCAACCGCTATTGCGTAGACCCGCCGCAATACCATTGATGGTCAGATGAATGCCGTGCTGGATGTCTTCCCCGCCCTCGCCTGCACGGAAACGGCGTAACAGTTCGACTTGCAAGTGATTGAGCGGATCAAGGTAGGGCAGGCGGTTTTTCAGGCTGCGGGCCAGTGCACGGTTGTTGCCAAGCAGTTCGCTGCCCCCGGTGATGGCCAGCACCATTTCCACAGCGCGATGCCACTCAGTGGTGATCTGGCTGAAAACACGTTGTGCCAGTGCCTGGTCACCGACCAGCTCGGCGTAGCGGGATGCAATGCTGAGGTCTGTCTTGGCCAAGACCATTTCCAAATTGGAAAGCACAGTCTGTAGGAAAGGCCAGTTGGCATGCATAGCACGCAGCTTTGCCAGCCCGTCTTCGCCGGTCTGGTCAAGGTAGGCTTTGACGGCGCTGCCAAACCCGTACCAACCTGGCAACATCACGCGACATTGCGACCACGAAAACACCCATGGAATGGCGCGTAGATCGGCAATCGACCCCCCTGCCTTTCGCTTCGCTGGCCGGCTGCCTATGTTGAGCTTGGCGATTTCATTGATGACTGTGGCCTCTTGGAAATAGGTGATGAATTCAGGATTGCCATAGACCAATGCCCGGTAGGACTCGAACGCCGACTGGGACAATGTCTCCATTAGGTGGTAATAGGCAGGAGCTTCGTCGTCGATGTCGTTGTGATCGACAAAGCTGGCCTCCAACATGGCAGCGGTCAGAGTCTCCAGGTTGCGGCGACCGATTTCCGGGTTGGTGTACTTCGAGGCGATCACCTCCCCTTGCTCTGTGATGCGGATCTGGCCGGCAACAGAGCCAAAGGGTTGCGCGATGATGGCCTCGTAGCTGGGGCCCCCGCCCCGCCCGACAGAGCCGCCACGGCCATGGAACAAGCGTAAGCGGATGCCTGCCTGTTCAAACAACCTGACTAGCGTGATCTCTGCCTTGTAAAGCTCCCAGTTGGAGGTCAGATAACCGCCGTCTTTGTTGCTGTCGGAATAGCCAAGCATCACCTCTTGAATGTGTTGGCGAGAGGCCAGCCATTGTTTCCATTGCGGAATGGTAAACAGCCGTTGCATCACATCGCCGCACGCACGCAAATCACCGATGGTCTCGAACAATGGAATGATATTGATGGCCAATTGCTGGTCTTGGCTGAGCAGCCCTACTTCCTTCAGCAGCAGTGCGACTTCTAACATATCGCTGACATCACCACAGTTTGAGATGATGTAGTTCGGAATGGCGTCCGCACCATAATCTCTGTGGATTTGCGCCGCCATGTTGACAATGGCGAGCTCCTTGGCCGTTTCATCGCTATAGGCCAGGAAAGGCGAGCGGAGCAGCCTTGGGTGCCGCAGCTCTCGCAGCAACGCGTCGATACGTGCGGATTCATCCAATGCACGGTAGTCTTCCAGTCCTGCCCGCTCAAACAGCTCTGCAACTACGCTCTCGTGAATGCCGGAGTGCTGGCGCATATCGAGTGGTGCCAGATGGAAACCGAATACATCCACCGCCCTGCGCAATCTGCGTAAGCGTCCATCGGCCACCAACTTACTGCCGTGGTGGATCAGGGATTCTGCAAGCGTAGCCAGATCTTTTGCCAGCTCTTCCTTGCTGCCATAAGCGGGCAATGAAGCTGTGGCTGGGGGCGTGGTCAGAAACAGGCACAACTTGGACGAAGTGGCGTTCAGGCGGGCTTCGATATAGGACAATGCGCGCCGATAAGGCTCTTCGGCACGGCTGATGGCATTCTCCGGGGACTGATCCGCCAAGGTGAGCAATGCTGGGGTGGCCTTGATCCAACGGCTGCTTTGGCTAAGTTCGTTGGTCAGCTTGGTCAGCTGCTCCAGATAGAATCCTATCGAGATGGCCGAGTGGCGGCGCATCGCGTGCAGCATCATGTCCGCATCGACGAAGGGGTTGCCATCGCGATCCCCACCGATCCATGACCCGATCCTGAAGAACGAGGGAAGCTCGAAAGGTTTGCCATCGTTGAAATCACGGCTGATCCAATCCTCCAGATCGTTATACAGACGCGGCAATTGTCGCAGAAAGGTATAGCGATAGTAGGCCAGTCCATTCTCGATCTCATCTTTGACAGTCAATTTGAATGAGCGGATTTCGCTGGATTGCCATAGCGTCAGGATGATGCGCTTCAGACCCTTATCGACCTCAACCAGCTCCTCGGGTGTGAAATCGGCACGGGAGCGGCGGTTCATCAAATTGGCAAGCGCACGATGGCAATCCAGAATCGACTTGCGCTGTACTTCAGTCGGGTGAGCAGTGAGCACAGGAGAGAGCAGTGCGTAGCTGAATAAGGACTGGAGCTGCTCCGCGCCGACTGCATGAGATTTGAGGCGCTGCAAGGCAGCAGCAATCGAGCTTGGTTGGGGTGCTGCACCCGCACGCTGGTAGGCGCGGCGGCGGCGGCTGTGATGCAGATCTTCAGCGATATTGAACAGATGCGAGAAATAGCTGAAGGCCCGCACCAAAGCAATGGTGTTTTCGTGGCTCAGGTCATTGAGTGTGGCTTCGAGCTGCTCCCGAGCCTGCGAATCTGCTTCGTGTACAAAGCGGACTGCAGTTTTACGGATGGTTTCGATGCGCTCAAAAGTGGCTTCGCCTTCTTGCTCTTTCAGCACTTCGCCCAGTAAGCGGCCTAGCAGTCGCAAATCTTCTCTGAGCGGTTCGTCTTTTTCCTGTGAAGTATCCTGTACCACGTATTGCACCACACTCTCCTAATCGCGAGTTGGCTGCATGCAGGTGCTGCCTTTGGGAGACAAGCATTTGTTTGGGCAGCCGTGTTTCTTGGAATTTTCGGTTTGTAGTGCCGTATTTTTCGGCAATTTGTTGTTTAACTACGTACTTTAAAGCGGGCGTTTACACCCTTGTATCAGTAATAACCCTAATGTGGGTGTTGGGCGTCTTGCGTGGGTGAGCAAGGGCAATTCCATTTTAGAAAGAAGGAACTTAGCCAAATGGTAAAGTCAGGAAGCCTTGTTTGATACCATGGAGCGGAGTATTTGAAGCTGTACTTTGATAAGTAAAATTACATGATTGGACTACATGTGTGAGCAAGCAACTATATGTACCTGTTGGCGTTGTGGTCAGCGTGTGGGATGAAGGTGTGGAGAATGTAGGGGAGATTGGTGCCCGGGTTTCGGACCCACCGGGCCGAGGTCACGCTTGGTGTGGAACCTATCCCCATGCATTCGTCAGTGCATGGGGATAGGCTCTGGAGCGACAAGACAGCCACATCGGCAGTCTAATCACGTCCATTTGATCTGCGTGGCGCGGAATGTAGCAGGCCAAGATGACAACACAGTGACTTATTGGGCAACAGATGCCTGGGCCAAGTCCAGTAGTTGTTTTTCCATGATGCCCGAAGACACGCAGCGAGTTGGTGCACGAGCAAAGGCGGCCCCACGACCGGATCTGAACATCAGTGCATCCTTGACCTTGATCGGGTCGCTGTCAGGGGCTGTGGCGATCTGCTCGCGTGACAAGCGATAGGTGATACGCACCGAGACGGTCGTAGTTGCGTTGCTACGGGGGGTCAAACTGATGACGGCTTCGCCCCGGCCATTCAGCTTGCGGGTGACCTCGTAGGTGCGGCCTTTGACATTGAGTTGATACTGCTGCTGCGGGCTTGCACCCGGGAAGCGCAATGTATCGCCATCCAAACCGGGCACCTCGATCTGGCCGCAATCGATATAGTGGCTGGGGTCTGCGAAAGGTAGGATCAATGCAATGCGATTGGCCGCTGTCTGTTTGACGTTTTTATAGCTTTTCTCACGATTGAGGCTGATCAACATCTGTTTCATGACCGTTGTCGGCGGCGCCTTGACTGCGCGTGCTGTGACAACAGGAATGCTGGCCGGGCCCTGGTTGGTGGGTGGGGCGGGCTGTGGGGGAGGTTCTTTTTCCTCGATGGTGACCGAGGGTGGAGGAACGGGCGTGCTACATGCCGACAGCAACAGGGCTGCCAGTACAAGGGTTATTGAAATCTTGTAAGACATTGGGGCTTTAACCTGCGTAAAAGGGGCTTACGCCACGAGTCATGAACATGCAATAGGCATCGATTGTACTTGAATGCGGATGACATGGGGCATTTCAGGCCAACCGTTTTTACGCCGTACCTGCTTTATACAATAGTGTGCTAATTTGTTTTTGACAGCGACGTTGCAAAGGGCATGATGATGGAACGCTTTTCCAGTTTCACCACGTTTTATCCGTACTATTTGAATGAGCACCGCCATCCGACCTGCCGTCGCCTGCATTTCATTGGCAGTACGCTGGTGCTGTTGGCGGTACTCTGCGCAGTATGCACCGGTAACATGGGGTGGTTGATGTGGGCCCCGGTTATGGGTTATGGCTTTGCCTGGTTAGGCCATTTTGGCTTCGAGAAGAATCGACCGGCTACGTTCCGGTTTCCACTGTACAGCCTCATGGGGGACTGGGTGATGTATTGGCAGATGTTGACTGGGCGGATACCGTTCTGACAACGGTTGTGTCCCACCCATGCAAAAAGGGGCCATTGCGGCCCCTTGTCATTTTCAGTCTGTCTGCGATCACAGCACGTAACGGGCCAGATCCTCACTTTGTGACAACACCCCTAGCCGTTCGTTGACATAGTGGGCATCGATATCGACAGTGCCATTGATATGATTGCCTGCTTCGAATGAGATCTGTTCCAGCAACTTTTCGATGACGGTATACAGACGCCGTGCCCCGATGTTTTCCGTCTTCTCGTTGACGGTGTAGGCAATCTCGGCCAAACGATGAATGGCATCATCGGTAAAGTTCAAGATGACATTCTCGGTGGCCAGCAATGCTTCATATTGCTTGGTCAGACACGCATCCGTGCTGGTTAGGATCTGCTTGAAATCCTCAACAGACAACGAATTCAGCTCGACCCGAATCGGGAAGCGGCCTTGCAGCTCGGGGATCAGGTCGGATGGCTTGGAGAGATGGAAAGCACCACTGGCGATGAACAGGATGTGATCGGTTTTGATCATGCCGTATTTGGTTGAGATGGTCGTGCCCTCAACCAGCGGCAGCAAATCACGTTGCACGCCTTGGCGTGATACTTCACCACTTTGACCTTCACTGCGACTGGTGATTTTGTCGATCTCGTCCAGAAAGACAATGCCGTTCTGCTCGACACTTTGTAAGGCGCGGGTCTTGATTTCCTCTTCATTGACCAGCTTCAACGCTTCTTCGTCCGTCAGCAGTTTCATGGCCTCGGGAATCTTCAGCTTGCGAGTCTTCTTCCGCTGATTGCCCATGTTCTGGAACATGCCCTGGATCTGGCTGGTCAGCTCTTCCATACCAGGTGGGGCGAAGATTTCCATATTGGCGGCGGGCAGTGCGACTTCTATTTCGATTTCCTTGTCATCCAGCTTGCCTTCCCGCAGCATTTTGCGGAATTTCTGACGGGTTGCGGAATCTTCGCTGGGCTCGGTATTGGTGGCTTCTCCGCCAAAACCAAATGGGCGCGCAGGTGGCAACAACGCATCCAGCACACGTTCCTCGGCCAGATCCTCGGCGCGGTGGCGGACTTTCTTGGCATCTGCTTCACGGGTCTGCTTGATGGAAATCTCGATCAGATCACGAATGATGGAATCGACATCCCGGCCCACGTAGCCGACTTCAGTGAATTTGGTGGCTTCCACCTTGATGAAGGGCGCGTCGGCCAGCTTGGCCAACCGGCGGGCGATCTCGGTTTTGCCTACGCCAGTCGGCCCGATCATGAGGATATTCTTGGGCGTGATCTCCTGCCGGAGCGGATCAGCAACCTGTTGTCGGCGCCAACGGTTGCGTAGCGCGATTGCAACGGCTTTCTTGGCGTCTTGCTGGCCAATGATGTGCTTATCCAGCTCGTGAACGATTTCTTGCGGCGTCATTTGGGTCATGCTGCGTTTCCCGTGCAATGTGTAACGTGCTGAAGGCCCAATCAGCCCAGCGTCTCGATCAGATGATTGTGGTTGGTGTAGATGCAGATATCACCTGCGATCGTCAGTGATTTCTTGACGATGTCTGCCGGGGGCAACTCGGTGTTCTGATACAACGCGAGTGCGGCAGCCTGTGCAAAGGCACCACCACTGCCGATGGCAGCAATGCCCTGCTCTGGCTCAAGCACATCGCCGTTGCCGGTGATGACCAAGGTGCTATGGATATCGGCCACAATAAGCATGGCTTCCAGGCGTCGGAGCATACGATCTGTCCGCCAGTCTTTGGCCAATTCGACGGCGCTACGAACCAGATGGCCCTGATGCTTTTCCAGTTTCGCTTCAAAACGTTCAAACAGTGTGAATGCGTCTGCTGTGCCGCCAGCAAAGCCTGCCAGCACCTTTTCCTGATACAGGCGACGTACTTTACGTGCGGTGGCTTTGATGACGATGTTGCCCAGGGTAACCTGGCCATCACCACCCAGTGCGACCTGATTGCCACGGCGAACCGAAACGATGGTGGTGCCGTCGAATTGTTGCATGTTGCTTTCCTTGTACTCAGGCCCGGTTCGTCCGGGCGAATAAACAGGAAATGGGGTGAATTTCAGGCATTACAAGCCCCCTTTTATACAAAACGGAGCTGGGGAGATGGAGGAAAGTGCAGGAGAAGGACCAGACAGGTGTGCAGCCTGCCCGATCAAATATCGATCATTTACGACGCCGGACCATGACCAGGTCATTGATGCCCATAATGCGGAACAATGCGAATACCAGTGCGTTGACATGGTCGAACACAACCGGCTTACCTGCAGATACCATGGGAATCAACGTGTTCAGCAGATTGCCCGCAGAGATGAAATCGACTCGACTCAAATCAGTGGCGTCGACCAGCACTTGACTGTGGGCGTGCGCAAAATCCGCCAACTCGCGTAGTTGACCTGCATGGCGGTCTGTCAGGGCACCATGCATATAAAACACATCCGCGGACTGTTGTACGGCGGGCTCTGGCACCGCTTCTTCTTCCGCTTCTTCCAGCGTCATGCCCGGCAGTGATGAGCCTTCCCATGAGGGGGGGGAGACTTCATAGGTCACAGCGTAGTCCACAGCCAGATTCTCGAAGGTTTCCTGCTGACCTTGCGCCAGATAGATTTCCAGCAACAGCAGCCAATAAGGGACTTCGTCATCGATCTTCCGCATCATTTCGATATGTTGATGCAACCACTCTGTCAATCTGCTGCCACCGACCAGTTGAACCGGGACATTCTTCTTGCGGCAGGCTTGTAGGCATTTCAGCAGCTGTTGTGCAGAGCCTGGTTCCAAAGACCCAAACTTGCCGAAATCAAGGCGGATTTTTTCACCCTTGCCGATAAGACCTTCCAATTCGACAACGTGAGCACTGCACGCCTCGGTATGACCCGAAAAAGGTACATAGTTGCTGCGGGTGGGCTCGGCTGGTTTGGTTGGCGTGGGTGCTTGGGCTTCTCGCCAGATCGGGGCTGTGCGTTCGAAACGGATGACGTACTTGATTGCCAACTCGTCGAATTCAGTCCGGAGGCCGCATTGCTGATAGAGCTCGAACAGAAGCAGCCAGGGTTCTTCAGTCTGAGCCTGTGGGTGGTTGCCGAGATAGTTTTCCAGCAAGTCAACCGCTGTATCTGTCTGTTCATTGGCGTACAGAATGGCAGCTTCTTCCACCTCGGGCTGTATATCAGCGCCGCTGTCGTTGACCTCGATGACGGCTGAGCCAAGCGTATGGCCATCCATCGTATCAGGCCCCGGATCAGCAATGGGTTTTTCCCCTGCCGGTTGCGCACCTGCGGGTTGTTTATAGGTGGGCTGCTGTTGCAGCTCTTCAGCTTGGTCTTTTTTCTTGAAGAAAGAAAATACCACGGGGCGACGCTCAAAAAGTGGGTTGTACGTCAGCTATCACAGGGCTGATACGTAGGTATCAATCAAGGTATAGCTCAACATCTCGATACCGATCAACTTTCGGTTTGGCCAGATGAACGGTTTATTCATTTGGGATTGTACGCGATGCCACGGTTATCGCACAGCCCCAACCGGCATGGCGGTTTGATTTTGCCATATATACTTGAGAGAAATAGGACAAATGGTCATCCAAAGCTGCCGCTTTCCATTTCGACTTGGCTGCACAGGCGAAGCAGAAACCAAGCTGACGGTGTCACTTGTCAGCTTGGCTAGGGATGATGGCTTTACTTGGTTACAGCGGTGGCATCAACCAGACGGTAGAACATCCCCATAGGGTCGTCTTTGAGCAGTGTCAATTTGCCAGTGATGATGACTGGATCGTAACTGAATTTGACAGGCTTGCTGGCTTTGACCTCAATGATCGAGTCTGGCCCGCCGGGCAAATGATATGCGCAGGTTGGTGGGGTTGAGCTCAATATGAAGTGTGATTGTTTTTCGTTCATGTCGAGTGGCAACATGAAGCCCTGCAATTTCACAACTTTGTTATTGAGGTCGGTGATCTGTTTGTCGAACACCGGGATAACCTTGTCGCCTTGTTGCTTTTGCTCAATCTTGGCCAGGGTTTTCCAGCTGACCACGCCATCGATTTCCTTCAGCTGCTGCAGATTGGTCGGCTGGCCGGGTAGCGGGGCATGGGCGCCACTCTGAGCATCTGGTGGTGGCGCAGCCATGGCGCAGGTGGCCGATAAACCTACTATGGCCAATGAGAGTCGGATAGCTTTCAACATGTTCACCTCTGCGTGTTTCATTTCCTTGCAAGCGTACGCGTTCGGCGTGAGTTGAACAAGGCCCTTATGCATATGGAATTATTTGCGTGGTTCCAATGTCATTGGATCGAGTGTCAGCTCAAAACGCTTGCCATCTTTGCTTTTACCACGGAATTCGTAGCATTTGTGGTGTACTTCAGCAGCTTTGATGGTATTGCCCATGTCTTCGACTTTTTTGGCGGCAGCAGAGAAAGGCTGCCACTTGCTCTCCGGCTCTTTGGTGCAGGGTGTGTGATCATGATCCGCAGCAAGGGTGATTTGCATGGGAATGATCATGGTTGCGATGGCGAGAACGACTTTCATATTGAGGCTTCTCCTAAGAATAAAAAAAAGCCTGCTCAAGAAGAGCAGGCTCAAAGGGGCTAGCTGTCTGTTAGAGTGCGAGCCACATCTGTTCTGTATGCTGCAATTGCGGGGATGATGGCGGCCAATGTGCCTACCCCCAGTGCGCCGGCGATCAACAACCATTCCGCGTGGAGCCAGATATGGCCGGTCAGGCCCAGGCTTTGTGCTGGGCCGAGCCAGGTTGCCAATCCTTCTGTCAAGCCATGGCCCAAGCCCAGCCCGACCAACGCCGCCAGCCCTGCCAGCAGTAAGCCTTCCAGTAGGACGACCCAAAGCAGGCTGAATCGACCGGCACCTAGCATACGCATGACCGCAAGGTCATAGCGACGCTCACGCAAGGTGTTATAGAAGGCGACAAAGACCGATAAGGTGGCTGCGATGATCAATACCAGCGCGTTGGCCCGGTAGGCATCCAGGCCAAAGCCGATCAGGCTCCATAGGCGGGCAGATTCCATGGCAGGGGCTGCAGCCTGCATCGAACTCTGGCTATTGATCACGCGGGGCATGATGGCGGCGGCCATCGGGCTTCGGTACTTGATCAGCAACGCGGTGATTTCCTTGCCCGCATCTTCCTCGTCGTTGTCCTCGGTCGTGGCGGTGCTGCTTCCTTCGTGGGTATCCCAAACGCTTTGCACCGGGGTCAGAATCAGCTTATCCAGCACTGTCCCGGTCTTTTGCAGGATACCAACGACCTGAAACGGGTTGTCATCATGTAAATCACCACCGGGTGCCAAACCGTGCGAGCTGGCGAATTCCTGATCGAGTTTCAAACCGGTGGCTGCGGCAGCATCGGCCCCGACCACTACTTCCATCGAGGTTTTCCAGATGCGGCCTTGTGCGACCTTGGCTCCATAGAGATCCAGATAGGATGGGTCAGTGCCGACAATGCGGATGCCGTGATAACTATCCCCCAGGGCAAGCGGGACGGCTTTGGCAACCATGGGGTTTTTGCGGAGCTTGTTTGCTTCGGTCAACGGAATGTTGCCGTTGGGCACGTCAGCATGATAGACGCTCGACAAAATCAGCTGCAGCGGGCTGCCTTTGGCCCCGACAACCAGGTCGATTCCAGAGGCATCGGCCTGCAGACGTTGTTCCAGCTGAGATGAAAACAGCAACATCGCACTGATGGTGCCGATACCCAATGCCAACAGCAGCAGGTTGAGTATGGTCGTGAGCGGGCGGCCAACCAGATTGCGCCAGGCAAGATGCAGCAGGCTCATGATTGCACCCCCAGTGTCAGCTGGTTGGCGATACGATGTTTGACCCGGCTGTCATGCGTGGCGATCACCAGTGTGGCGGCACAAGCCCGGGCCGCATCCAGCAGCACATCCAGCGCGGCTTCTGCGGCTTGATCATCTAGATTGGCAGTGGGCTCATCGGCCAGTAGCAGTTTGGGGGTATTCACCGTTGCCCGCGCAATGGCGGCACGCTGTTTCTGCCCTTGGCTGAGCGCACCCGGGCGACGATTGGCGAGCGCCTCGATACCCAGTGATTTCAGTACATGATCGATGCGGACATCGTCCCGCTTTTGGCCTGCAAGCGTTTGGGCCAATCGCAGGTTTTCGCGCACGGAAAGCAAGGGCAGCAGATGCAATTGTTGAGGGACAAAACCGATATGACGACCACGGAAATGATCCAGTGCGTGACCAGACAATTGTTGTAACACCTGCCCGGCAATGCCGATCGTTCCTGCCCTGGGGGTGAGCAAACCCGCCAGCATGGCAACCAATGTGCTTTTCCCGCTACCTGAAGGGCCTAACAGTAAGGCGATATCTCCTTGTGATAATTGCCAATCTGGAAAACGAATAGGGCGTCCACCTGGATAGGTGAATTCGAGTTGTTGAATACTGAGCAAAGCAATGTTCTCCTCATCGATCCGGTTTCATAGCATGTGGCAAGCTGAATGCGGAGTCTAGCTCAGTTCAGTTTCTGCTTCATTGATGGTGTGCCATGCAGGGAACGGGTCGGGGAAGTGACACCAGCCACCCACCCCCAATGCCATTTCGGCCTCTGTCAACAGACAATCATCCAGCCGTTGGCGAATCGCTGATTCGTCCAACCCGATTCCAATGAACACCAGCTCCTGCCGCCGATCTCCGTAAGGCGTTTGCCAGCTGGCCTCAATCATGCACATATACTCCGGGTCTTCCGGCCAATCCGCCCGATCGACGGCAGCCCACCAAAGACCAGCGGCACCGTAACGCATGGCGCCACCTGCCTGGGACCAATTACCTGCAAAATCTGGCCGGTTGGCCAGCCAGAAAAAACCTTTGGAGCGTAAAACACCATCCCACTCCTGATGCAAACAGGCCCAGAAACGCTGTGGGTGAAACGGTCTGCGGGCCGTATAGCTGAAACTACTGATGCCATAAACCGTTGTTTCCGGCACATGCTCACCCCGTAACGCTTTCAGCCAACCTGGCGCCTGCGCAGCCCGGTCAAAGTCAAAACGCCCTGTATTCAAAAGCACATTGAGTGGCACTTGGCCAAATTGGCTTGGCACGATATGTGCGTCTGGATTCAACGTTCGCAGGATGGCGGTCAGGCGTGCTTGCTCATCGGCTGTCATCAGGTCCGTTTTGTTCAGAACCAGCACATCACAGAACTCGATCTGTTCGATCAGCAGCTCGACAATGCCACGCTCGTCCTCCTCGCCCATCGACTCGCCACGATCCGCCAACATGTCGGTACTGGTGTAATCCTTGAGGAAATTGTATCCATCAACCACCGTGACCATGGTATCCAGCCGCGCCATATCGGACAAACAGACACCCTGAGCATCACGGAAGGTGAACGTCTCGGCCACCGGCATCGGTTCTGAAATCCCAGTGGATTCGATCAGCAGATAATCAAACCGCCCTGCAGTTGCCAGTGTGCGTACTTCTTGGAGCAGATCCTCACGTAAGGTGCAGCAGATACAGCCGTTGCTCATTGCCACCATGCGTTCATCAGTACGGGACAATTGCGCCCCACCCTCTTGCACCAGCGCGGCATCAATGTTGATCTCAGACATGTCGTTGACGATGACGGCCACACGCAAACCTTCACGATTGTTCAATACATGATTCAAGAGCGTGGTTTTACCGGCGCCCAAGAAGCCAGACAGCACGGTGACGGGCAGTTGTTTTGGCAAGGACATAGTGAGCCTCTTTTTGCAACATGGTTGCATTATGCCAATGAAAAGCTGTTAGATGCAACTATGTTGCAAAAATGAAATAGGGATAAATGGCACTGTTGGCTTTTGCCATAGTAGAGCTGGAAATGAGGACGGCTCTAAAGGGGGCAGGTAGGAGGACAGGCTTCGTACCCGAAACGAGGGCGGCGATGTGGGGTAATGTTGATCGCAGCTTTGCTGCCCCTTCTGGGGCAGGGCTAGACGTAACGTGGGGCGTGAATGTCAATCAAGCTTGCGCATCAATCGACGATATCAACCAAGGCGTGGGATAGGCTTTTCTTGAAGTGCTGGGCGGCTTGCTCGTGCTTGCCGATGTGTTCGAGCAATTGGGCCAGCTCAATATGGGCAACCACCGAAGGTGAGACAGCCAGGCTGGCTTCCAGATAGCTTTGTGCCTTGCCCCATAGCTGCTGGGCGTGACAAAGCCGGCCCAAGGTGAGTAGCAGGGCGGCGTCTTTGGGGTGTTGCGGTAACCACGACTCGGCTTGTTGAATCAACTTGAGCAGGTTGTCGTTGCCTTGTGGGTGGTTGTGGTGCAAGTTGCCGAACAGCTCGATCAACTCAGTATCCCAGTCTTGTTCCAGTGCGTTGATCAGCACATCGGTAGCCAGCTCGATATCACCCAATTGTAATAGCTTCCGCGCTGCGGCAGCGGCCAAGCGGGGTTGCAGGCGGTCATGTTTGTCCAACCTGCTCCACCATTCCCGCAGGCTGCGGGCGTTCATGGGCTCGTGTTTGAGGATGTGCAGGTGTGAAGCCAGGCGGATGGTCTGTGCGGTGGCGGTGTCAATGGCATCGCTCTTTTGCAGTTGTTCCAATATTCGCAGCACGGCTTCGGGCTCGCCCCGTTGCTGGCGAATCTTTAGCTCCAGGCGCAGGGCATTGGTCAATTTGGGTGCGATGCTCTTGGCTTCTTCTAGGGCATCAAGTGCGGCGGTGGTTTCGCGTTGATCAGCCAACAGCTCTGCTTGGGTGATGTAACGTGCCAGGCGGACATGTTGATCAGCAATGCCAGCTTGGGAGAGATGGTGATCGCGCTTGTCGAAATCGCGCACGATATGGGCGGAACGGGCGGCCAGCAAGGCGGCCAATGCCTTGCCTCGTGGATCTTCTTCAAGATCGAACATTTTGCTGGCTTCTCGCTCGGCACGGTTGTATCGGCCTTCGAAGAAGGCTTCCAGTGCGTCGAGCATGGCCGTACGTGCTGCTTCTTGGTTGCGTTTGCGATGGTAGGCCTTGACTTGCTTGGGCAGCTCCAGGGCGCTGAAGGTCAGCCGGAACAGCCCATAGACGATGATGAACGCGGTAATGATCATGATGATCAACGCGTTCAGTGAGATGTCCAGACGGTAAGGCGGCACCACAAACAGCGCGTAGCCGTCGTTGACACCGGCCAACATGGTCACGGCAACGGCTGCCGTGAAGATGGCGATCAGCCAGAGCAGCAGTTTCACTCGTTGCTCCCGACAGGTCTCAATTTGGCATCTCGAACGGCATTCAAACTGGCTTGCAGGTTGGGTGGTTCGCTGCCGATTTCAAGCTGCGCAAGTTGTAGCAGGCCTTGTTGGAAGCCCTTGGTTTGTGCGGCTTGGGTATCGAAATACCGTTCGACATATTGCCGGGCCAATTGTAGATCGCTTTGAAAAGTCATGCCGTCACGTTGCAGATTGGCCATGCGGGCATCCAGCAGACGTAATTTGAGGTTTTCGCGCAGGAAGAATGCTTGTTCGGGTGATAGCAGCAGCGGCTCTTGTTTATCCAGCCGACGCACGCGGATTAGGTCCTTGATCTCACCCCACAATTCGCTCCATAGCCGTTGAACGACGTTGGCGTCGGCTTGTGCGGGCGTGGGTGGGGATTTGGGCTGGGGTTGCTCGACGACCAAAGGCATGCTGTCAATGGCAGTCAACAGGCCATTGATCTTCACAGCGGTGCCGACGGTATCGATGAAGGGGAAGCGTTTCAGCGATTCCATGTCTTTCGCCAGTGCGCTTCTGACAGCCAACCACTGTGGCTCATTTTGCCCTTGTAGGCGTTGATCGATGTTCTGTAATGAGATCAGCGCGAGTTTCACGTTGCCAGCCAGCTGCAGGTGCTGGTTGGCCAACATCAAGGCTTGTTCGATATCAGCGAGCGACGCTTCGTCACGGCTGCGCGACAATTCCTGATACATCGATTCCAGCGCGACTTGCTGATTCTGCGATTCGGTCAGCTTGTTTTCCAAGATGGCCAGACGTGTTTGCATCTGTGTGACGTTGTCTGCGCTTTTCTCGGCCAGCTGGCGGCTGGTCTGGTTGAATGTGCCTGCCTCAAGCTGTAGTTTTTGCATTTTGTGGTTGTTGGTCAGCCAGTGGGTGGTGACCAGCACCAGCGCGACGGCGCCCAATGCTATGCCCCAATTGAAGCGAGGCTTGTCTGGCGCGGGCGACATGGCATGGCTTGTCGGCGCCATGTGTGGTGGCGGAGTCTGTGCCGATGCGCTTGTATCTTGCGAGGCCGTGGCGGCGGGGGGCGCGGTGTCGTGTGGCGCCGTATCCATCTTGTCTTCCATTCGGTGGTTGAACCAATCGCAGAGGCCCACGAGCATACCGTTATCGCCGGGGCTTGTCACAACGATGCGGGAAAATCCCAATTCTGCAGCGCGGGCCGCAATGCGTTGATGGGAAACGAATAGCGGTGACGATTGTAACTGCTTGCTGTAGCTTTCTCCAGCCAGCTGGTGCAAATGCTCCAGCGCTTCGGTGCTGCTGATAGCCCAGGCTGGTTGCGGATCGCCTGTGAGGATGGGGCCGATGGCGTGTTGGATACGGGTGCGTTGATAAGCTTGGACGTATTCGACATGGGCACCACGTTGAATCAGGGTATCGGCCAACAACTCCCGTCCGCCATCACCTCGAAAGATCAAAACGCGTTGGCCATGCATATGTTGCAGACGAGGGAGGTCCAGTAGTCCTTCGCTGTCGAAACGCTCGGATGGCACCAGGGGCTCTGGCGTATCGAATGCAGCCAGTGCGTCAGCGCTGCTTTGGCCAACGACGACCGGTGTGACCGTGCTGGGCCAGCCACCGGTTTCCATGATTTTAGGCAGCACCTTGGAGATGGCTGTCGGGCTGACCAGCACGGCGAAATCGAACTCACATAGACGGGCAATGGCTTGACTCAGCTCGTCAGGGTTGGCGGGCTCATCGATGGCCAACAGAGGTAGTGCGATTGGCTGCCCGCCTGCTTCGCGGATGGCGGCCAAAAGCTTCTTGGCTTGCTCGGCGGGCCGGGTGACAACTATGCGGGCATGGGCGGGCAGTCGTGGCATGCGATCCTCAGCAAAGGGTGCTTGGGGGACGAAATCCATGATTCAACAGCTGACGAAGCTGACCTGTAGATGGCGGTGCCATGGCAGGCTGCGTGATCGACAGTTGTTTTGCTGCCAGATGACGCAACGGCGTTGTCACTTGGCATGGGGCCGTTCAGAAGGATATTGCCAGCCGAACGAAGGAGAACAATCCCGCTGATACGTGGCCGCCTGTCAGACTACCGTGTAGGCAGACAGTTCATCCACAATTATTGATGATTTCCTGGCAACCTGAAACTGGTGTGAGTGCATCAGGTTGCCGACGTGGGCAGTGATCAGCCCGGATGGGCGTCGTCCAAGGCGGCCATAATGTTGGCCGCTCCTTGTTGCAATAATGCATCAGCCGCCCGCTGGCCCAGCATTTCGGGCTCATCAACCGGGCCATGTAGCGTGATCTGCAGCATATTGCTGCCATCAGGCATGGCGATGAAGGCGCGCAGCTGCAGTTGCCCTGCGACCACCTCTGCAAAGCCGCCCAATGGCACCTGACAGCTGCCGCCCAATACGCGGCTCATGGCGCGCTCTGCACGGACACAGGCTGCAGTTTCCGGGTGATTCAAGGGGGCCAACAGGGCGAGCAGGTCTTCACGATCGGCCCGGCACTCGATGGCCAATGCGCCCTGCCCGACAGCGGGCAGGCTGGCCTCGGTCGGTAACAGGCTGGTGATGCGCTCGGTGAGCGCCAATCTGCGCAGGCCGGCTGCTGCCAGGATGATGGCGTCGTATTGGCCTTCATCCAGCTTTCTCAGGCGAGTCTGCACATTGCCACGTAAAGGCTTGACCACCAGCTGCGGAAAACGGCTGCGGATCTGGCATTCCCTTCTCAGGCTGGAGGTGCCGACCACGGCACCGGCTGGCAATGCAGTCAGGTCTGCGTAGCGATTCGAGACGAATGCATCGCGCGGGTCTTCACGCTCGCCAATCGCGGCCAGGGTGAATCCCGCTGGCAATTGCATGGGCACGTCTTTGCTGGAGTGCACGGCAAAGTCGGCCTGGCCCGCTTCCATCGCGATTTCCAGCTCTTTGACGAACAACCCTTTGCCGCCGATTTTGTTCAAGGTGACATCGAGAATGCGATCCCCCTGTGTGGTCATGCCCAGGATCTCGACTACCAGACCTGGATAGAGCTGTTGCAGACGGGCCTGGACATGTTTGGCCTGCCACATGGCCAGCAGGCTTTCGCGGGATGCGATGACGACTTTTTCGGGTAAGGTTGGTTTCGACACGATGGGAGGCATTCAAGTCAGGATAGGTGTGGATTTTAACATGCCGATGTCGATCGATTCTTGATCAAGATCGGGCTGAAGGCTTTGATGGAAACGGTAACTTGATCGCCGGGTTGCAGGTCGGCCAGCTCGTCACCATCACCGATCACATCAATCACATCTTGTCCGACCAACAGGGTCACCACCTGGACGACATCCTCTTGCCGGATGGCCAGAACATCGGCAGGCAGATTGAATTTGCCCTGGGTTTTGGGGCCAAGCAAAACGGTCTGGGGAGGGCCTTGGGCTACGATCCGGCCTTGCTGGATATGCCAGACCCGATTCGCCATTTTGATGACCTCGGCCAGATCATGGCTGACCAACAGCGTGGTGATGCCGAGGGTGCGCTGCCAAGTGATGAGATCAAGTTGCAATTGGTGGCGGGTGGTGCGGTCGAGCGCGGCTAAGGCTTCATCCAACAGTAACAGCTTGGGGCGGCGGGCCAAGGCGCGGGCAACGGCAACGCGCTGGCGCTGGCCGCCCGAGAGGGTGTCTGGGGGGCGATCCGCCAGTGCCTGCAGGCCGACCATCGCCAACAATTGCATGGCCGCTTGCGGGGTGGCACCGGCAAATGTCAGGTTGTCTTGTACAGTCATGTTCGGGAACAGCGCGTAGTCCTGAAACACGTAGCCGATTGAGCGCCGCTGCGGCGGCAGATGGATACGGCGGGTGGCGTCGAACCAGACTTCGCCATCGACTACCAAACGACCGGCATCGGGTTGGATCAAGCCGGCCAGCATGCGTAACAGCGTGGTTTTGCCCGCACCAGATGGGCCGAAGATAGCCAGGCATTCACCAGGCTGGATCACGCCCTCCAGAGACAGCTCCAGTGCGCCATGCGGACTGCGCATCCTGCGTTGCAGGCTCAGTTCGATCATGTTTGCCTCGCCCGCGCCTGCCGACGATTCAAGCCGTACACCAGCAATACAATGGCAAAGCTGACCACGAATAACACGGCTGCGTAGGCGTGCGCCGCTGCATAGTTCAGGCTTTCCACTTCATCGTAGATGGCGATGGAGGCAACTTTGGTCACGCCTGGGATGTTACCGCCAATCATCAGCACCACCCCAAATTCACCCACGGTATGGGCAAAGGTCATCACACAGCCAGAGAGCAAGGCGGGCTTGATATTGGGCAACAGCACCCGAGCCAAGGTGGTGAGCCGTGATTTGCCCAAGGTATAGGCTGCCTCGCGTAGGCTGACTGGCAAGGCTTGCAGTGCAGATTGCAGCGGGTGCACCATGAATGGCAGGCTGAACAACACCGAGCCGATCACCAGCCCGGCAAAGCTGAATGCTAGATGCAGATCGAAACGTTCTGCCAGCCATTGGCCCAGTGCCTGGTTGGGGCTGAACAGCAACAAGAGGTAAAAACCGAGCACCGAGGGGGGCAGCACCAATGGCATGCTGACCAGCGTTTCGATGACGGGTTTGATGCGACGTTGGGTAAAAGCCAGCCAGCAGGCCAGGGGCAAACCCAGCAGAAACAGGATGACAGTCGTGATCGCGGCCAATTTGGCAGTCAGCCAGAGGGGTTGCCAGTCCATTTCGGTTTATTCCAATATGGCCATTTCGTTGGCTTTGATCAGCGCCTCAATCCGATCCCCTGCTTGCAGATCCAGGTGGTGGGCCGCCCGTGTGGTGATCACTGCAAACAATGGGTGCCCAGCCAAGTGTAATTTCACCCGGGTCAGCACCTTGCCATGGTCGATCGATTCAACCGTGACCGGGAAGCGGTTGCGCAGGCTGATGCGTCCGCTCAGCGATTTCGCCAGCGATACCTCCGTATCTTTGAATGCCAAGGTGACCTGCTGTCCTACTTGCCAGATCGATTCGAATGAAGTTACCAACAGCGTGAGGCTGACAGTGTGTCCCAGCGCATCCGCCTCCAGCAAGGTGATGGCACCCTCTCGTTCAATGGCGGTCAGGGTGGCAGGTAGGCGGTTCATGGCAACAGGTACCCATATCGTTGCAAAATGGCTCGGGCAGTCGGCCCATACAGAAAGTCCATCCACGCTTGGCTGGCGATCGGCTGTTTGGCCGCGCCATGTTTCAATATCACGGCGCCTTGTGGAATCGGCTGGTAAAGCGATTTGGGCAGATCGACCCAGCGGCCCTTGCCCGCCATTTCGGGGGATACCACCACGGATTTGGCCGTGATGCCGATATCGGCAACACGGTTGGCAATGTACTGATTGGTCTGGGCGATGCTCTCGCCAAATACCAGCTTGGTCTTGATGACCTCGTCGAGTTTGGACTGGGCCAGGGCTTTCATGGCCTCTTGTCCGTATGGCGCTGTTTTGGGGTTGGCTACGGCAATCTTTCTGACGGTCGGTTGCTGCATGACAGTCTGCCAATTGGCCGGATCGAGATCCGGGTGCAATGTCCACACCACCAACCCCCCATACGCATAGGGTTTGGGGGCGGCAGTGGCCAGCCCTTGCTGGTGAAGCTTTTCCGGAAATGTCATGTCCGCTGAGATAAACACATCAAATGGTGCGCCAGCCATGATCTGGGCGACGAATTTGCCTGACGAATTGAAACTGGCTTTGGCATCATGCCCGGTTTCGGCTTTGAACGCGCTCGCGAGATCATCAAATGCATATTGCACATTGGCGGCAACCGCGATGGTCAAAGTATCCGCCACAGCGGCGCTGGTGCTGGTAATGAAGCACAGGCAGGTCAACAAGCGGTGTGTTTTCATCGGGAGCTTTCCATGGACTGCAATGCGTGTCTAATTGGGCAAACCCAGCATGATATGGGCAGGCTGCACCAGTGCAGTGGCTGACAGGCCGGGTTGCAGCACCAGTGCATCGGCGCTGTCGTTGGTGATGATGGCGACTATGGTCTGTCCGCCGGGCAGGGCCAGTACGACTTCGCAGTTGACTGCACCACGATGCAGCGTGCTGATGGTGCCCGTCAGTTGATTGGGCGTGGACAGCCCGACAACCTGGCCGACAGCCAGCATGACCCAGGAGGCCTTGATCAAGGCCACGACCTCGCTGCCACTCTGCAAGGCAAGCTGCTCGGTGCTTTCATGGGTGATGGTGGCGACCAGCTCACCACCACCCGGCAGCCGCAGAATAATCTCATCGTTGACCGCACCCTGCCGGATCTGGTGGACATGGCCGAATAACTGGTTACGCGCGCTGGTTTTCATATTCAAACGTTGCAATATCGGTAGCGCCTCATCACTGTTTGCCAGAATGGGTGGCAGGCTGTCCAGAAAGCGCAGGTGCGCCGCTTCCAGACGTTGAAAGGTGGCGAGCAGCTGTTGCCCGCGTGGCGTGAGCTGCGTGCCCCCGCCCCCCTTCCCTCCTACACTACGCTGCACCAACGCCTCTCCAGCCAGATTGTTGATGGCATCGATGGCATCCCACGCTGCTTTGTAGCTGAGCCCGACCTGCTTCGCCGCCTGAGAAATCGACCCACTCAGAGCGATGGCCTGCAGAAGACGGATGCGTGCGCTGCTCAAGCTGTGCTGATTGTCGAAGGCCAGAGCCAGCGAGGCGTGCAGTTTCATGGCTTACTCAAAAGGGGCTCGTTATATAGTCAATTATATAGCGATGGTGTTCAAGCGCTGCTTGCGTTATATCAAGGCTTGGAAAAAGCGGGGCAAGCCCCGCTAAACTCAATGACTTTCACCACGGGCCAGATTGTCGTCAGTTTTTTCCACCCTGGGTGGGAAGAAGAACTCGCCAGGGCGGGTCAGGAGGCGTTTCAATACGGCACGACCAAGCGGGCGGGCCATATCAAAGCGGATGCGCCTGGAACGCAATGCCACCCAGAGTGCCAGGCTGAAGCTGACGGTCAGGTTGGTCATGCCGATCAGCCAGATACCAGCAATCGACCACAGCACAGTCTGCCAGGGCATCTGGTTTTCCAGGCCCACCAAAGAATAGGCGAAATTGGCGGCTGAGAATGTGATGTGGCGGATATCGATCGGTAAGCCGACCAATGCGCCTATCGTGCCGATGGTGCCCAGCATGAAGCCAAAATAGAAATTGCCCGACAGACCACCCAGATTGTTCCGGATATAGTTGGCAAAGCGCCCCAGGCGCTCGTTACCCAACAGGCGCTGTAACAAGGGCCTTTGCTGCAGGCGCTCTGGAATCTGGTCGTAGACCACCTTGTTGTCGTAATAGCCCGATATCAACCCCGCCAGGAACAGGCAAACACCGGCAATGGCGGCATGAAACAGGGCAAGGCTTTGCACTGGATTGATGTCATGTAACAGTCGCTGCACCTTGGGCGGGTCAACCAGATGGCTGCCTGTTCCCCAGTACCAGAGCCAGCCGATGGCATAAGCGGTGGGGATGGCGAGAAAGACATTGCCGATGATGGCAACAAACTGGCTACGAGCCACACGCACAACCAGCTCGGTCAGATTGTCCAGCGCGGTCTTACCATTGCCGTCTTGTATGGCCGCAGCGATGTGGGCGGCAGTCATGGCGGGCTGTTTGGTGGCAATGGTGAAATGCAGGCGGTGTACCAACATGAAACCCAGTGCGTAGTTCATGCTGAACAGAAAAGCCTCGATCAGCGGGGGCGCATGCAGCTTGGTAGCCAGGATCTTGATCAAAGCCATGAAACCAACAATGAAACCCGCCCCGGCGGCGGATCGCAGCATGAACCAGTAATCCCGGCGGCCATGGGTGACATAGTGCTCACCAGTTCGGCTGGCGTGCTCGGTGACTTGGCGGGCGACCAGCTCCACATTGTCGCGAAAGAAATCACGGATATTCAGCTTGCGATTGTCCGCCCACAACAGCTCCTTGAATAATGCCAACGCCAGGGCTTGTTTTTGCGCCAGGTCGCCCGGCTCAATCAGTTGCAACAGGGTGCGCAGACGTTGCAGGCTTTGTTGTAGTCGGACGAGCAGATAGGTCAGGCTGACACTGGCGCCCGACACCGCAGCCTGTTTGCGGATCTTGGCCATCACCAATTCGCACTGATCCAGCAGCACCAACGCATGGCGATGGTCTTCCCTTGGCTGGCCCTGGTCGATCAGCCAGTTGCGATGACGATTGATGTAATCGACGATCTCGACGTTCTGCTTCAGAAAGGGCGACTCGAAGCGCTCGATATCCGGGTGGTTGCGCACCAGCTCGGGCTCCAGGCCCATGCTGGAAATACGATAGGACAGCACCTGTGCCGCATCCAGCATTTCACCGATGATGAAGCGTCGTTGATGGCCCTCGATACGATCACCGCGCAAGGTGTCGAACAGGGTCTGCCAGACATCATCCGGTACAGCGCTGACCCAGACATGATCATCCCGCTGGTTGAAGATTTCACCAAACATGTCCCGCAAGTAGTCTGGATTGACTGCGGGTGGCAGGAGCTTGGCCGCCAGCTTGTTCCGCAATTCGGAAAAGAAGCCCGCATTGGGCAAGATGCCAACGTCTGCATACAGATGCAATTGCTTGCGGGACGCCAGGCAGGCCAATAGGTATAGCCGTAATGCATCACGATAGGCTGGGCGCAGTTGCAGCAACAGGATGAGTGCCCGCAGATTATTGACAGCTATTTCGCCATCGTTGGCACGTTGCGGGCGGATGCTGGCAACCAGCGCTTCAAGGGGGCCGATATCAGTGGTGGAGGGATGGGCGGCAAGTTGCTGGAGGATCAACTCCATGGGCTCTCCTTGACTGGATTGATCAAGTGAAATGGGTGGGGCGACGACACGGCATGTCTGCCAGGCATACATTACAGCGCCAGATGCAGCCCCTATGTGGCACATGCACCAAGCCGGCAAAGCCCAACAGATATGTCATCCATCATGTTGAATACAGATATCGGCAACGGCGCTGCTGGAATAGGGCAGGCAACCGCGCCAGATGAAATCGGGACACTACCAGTTTGTTGTTACTGAATGAAAGGTGGCGATGGCCGAATAAATAACAGACTGTTAGTCAGTTATACAGGCGGTTTGGTTCAATGCCACCATCAGGGCGACGGCGTGAAACATGTTTCACGTGAAACGTATGGTCAGCCATGTGTGTCATCGACAACCCATCAACCGGCACCTAGTCTGTCGGCTAGCCCAGTGGTGCGGGTAGGGGCATGTTCGATGGCGGCCCTCAAGCTGGCCCCGATTCCCCACAACTCCGCAAACTGTTTGGCACGGGTGATGCCAGTGTAGATGAGATTGCGGGTCAATACGGGCAACGGGGCATCGGGTAGCACCAGTGCAATCTGGTCGAATTCAGAGCCCTGTGATTTATGGACGGTCATGCAATATGCTGTGTCATGGGGTGGTAGCCGAGCAGGCGTGATCGACCGCAGCCCCCCTTCTGCTTCAAACCACACACGCAATCCCTGCGGCGAGTCCAGTGCGATGCCGACATCACCGTTGAACAGCTTCAGATTGTAATCGTTACTGGTGATCATCACCGGGCGGCCATGGTACCAGCCTGGGCTTTGATTTCCGCGTAGTACCTGCTCGCTGAGGCGGTTGAGTTGATGCATGCCAGCCTCGCCTTCGCGTGTGGCGGCCAGTAGCCGAAACCGATTGAATGCAGCCATGACCACGGCGGCACTCTGCCCGGTCTGTACCGCCTGCCAAAATGGCCCAAAGCCTTCTCGTATGCGGGTTTCCAGGCGGTTGGCGAGCTGCGCCATATTGCCCTCCTGCCAGCGAATATCAGCAAACTGGTTGCCCTGCAACAGCGCCATGGCTGCAACGGCTTCGCCTTGATTGGCCAAGCGAGCCAATTCACCAATGCCACTACGCCCGTCAAAACGGTAACTGTGGGTGAGTAACATCACGCTACGTCCAATTGGGCCTGCCTCACGTGCGCTGGGCGGCACGGCTACCCCGGCCAGTGCTGCCAGGGCGTCGCAGGTGGTCTGGTCCAGCGCACGTAAGCTGCATAGATCGCCAAATACCGCCCCGGCCTCGACTGACGCCAGCTGGTCTTTATCGCCCAGCAGAATCAAGCGGGAGTGAGCAGGCAAGGCATCGACCAGCTTGGCCATCAAGGCCAGATCAATCATCGAGGCTTCATCCAGCACCAGTACATCACAGGGTAAAGGGTTGCCGGCGTGATGCCTGAAATAGATGGATTCAGGCCGTGGGCCCAGCAGGCGGTGAATGGTCTGTGCTTGCTCTGGAAGGGTATCAATGATCGCTGGTGGCAATGGTAGCTGGTGTTTACGTGCGCGGATCGCCTCTGCCATGCGCGCAGCCGCCTTGCCCGTCGGCGCGGCGAGTTGGATGATCAGCTGGCCATCGTGCAAAGCCTGCAAGGCGCCTAGGATATTGACGACGGTCGAGGTCTTGCCTGTGCCCGGGCCGCCGGAAATCACCGTCAGCCGGTTGATCAATGCCGCCGCTGCTGCTGCCTTCTGCCAGTCAGGTTGTTGTTGATTGTTTGTAAACAGCTGATCCAAGACAGCCCGTGCCGGTGCGTGATCAAGCGTGGTGGGTGGGCCTGCCAATTGCCCCAATTGCTTGGCCAGCTGCGACTCGTAATGCCAGTAGCGCGCCAGATAGAGTCGGCCAAGGTCGAGAATCAAGGGTTGAAACGCCCCGGCCCGGCCACAGATGCCGCTGCTTAGCAGCTGGTCGGCCAATTCGACGGCGTCGTCACGTGGTAACAGATCCAGACAGACGTGGCCCTGCGATGTGGCCTGCATCAGTTGCGCGACCACTGCAGTCACCTCGCCTGGCAGCGGCCCGATTCGACGGTGCAGTACGCGCAGGAATTCGCTGGCCAGCGCGGACGGAGAGGTGTTCGACATGCGGTTTGGTGCGCCTTGTTATAGAGAGGTGGAGGAAGTGGTATTCAAATAAAGCCCGGCCCGCTTTTCCAGTAAGGTGATCAGTGCTGGCTGCATGAATTGATAGTTATCGGGGATGTCCAGGCAAACAATCCGCTTGTCTTGTAGCTGCTTGCCGAAACGGCTGGTCAGGATGCGGCGGTGACGTTTTTCCATGACAAAGATGTGGGTGGCCCATTGGATCTGTTCTGGTTCCAAGAGGGTTTCCGCATCGTCAGCCAGCCCTGCCGAGTCCGTTTCAACACCAGGCCAGCCAGCAAAAACCTGCTCGGCAGTCGGGCTGCGCAGGCGGTTTCGGCTACAGATGAATAAGGCGCGTTTCATACCTGTGTTATCTCATTTACCACAAAGATTTTCATCAGCGCATTGCAGATCGTTCACTCTGCACGATGGTGCTGGGTTTGAATGCCGCCATGTGATGGGGCGGTCGGCGGTGTGACAGCCATGGCGGTCACGGCAGTGTTGGAAAACATGGTACGCGATCTGGTGCCATCTTATCAGATGCGCGCAGTTACTCTTGTCGCATCCAGTGATCCAGCGCTTCGATCAGTGCCTCGCCGGGTCGGTCTTGAAACACCCCCAGTCTGCCATCAGGGGTGACACCTCGTAGGAAAAGGTAATACACGCCACCAAAGTGGGTTTCGTATTGATAGCCGGCGATGCGTTGGCCAAGAAAGCGGTGCAAGGCCACGGTGTAGATCAGGTATTGTAAATAGTAGTGGTGCTGGGCCATGGCCTGAAGCAGCCGGTCTGCGGTGTAGTCGGCCAGGCGCGGCCCAAGCCAGTTCGATTTCCAGTCCAAAATGTAGTAGCGGCCATCCTGCTCGAACACCAGATCCATGAAGCCTTTCATGTAGCCTTCCACCTGTTGGAAGCTGAGTCTGTTCAGGGCATCGATGAATACCTTGGGCAGTTTATGGCTTTTCTCGCGCAGCACTCCGCGTAAGCCCGCCATGTCGAACCGGCGCAGATGATAGGTGAATTCCAGTTCCGCCATCCGCCTGTTGGGTGTAATGGTGTGCAGGCGAATGCTGCCCGGTGTATCCAGCATCAAGCCCAATTGAGGAATGGTGCCTTGCATGGGGCTGTCAGGCGGGGGCAGGCAGGCATTCAGCACGGTGTGCACCATGTCGCATACAGCGGCTGTCCAGCCCGTATCAATGCCGTGGGCCGTCAGTTGCGTGCTGACATGCTCGGCCAGCGCCGCATCATCTTGCCGGGTGAATTCCCAATGCTCGAAAACCGCATGCAAACATGTGCCAGGCACCGCCCCGCGTGGAAAGTCGGCCATCGGATGGTCACTGACCGGTCGCACCAATGGCTCGACAACAGGTGATACGGCATCGTGATCGGGGGCCTCGTGTGCAATCACTGGCCCATGGCTGGCAATCGCGGAAAAGCTGGACACTCGCCAGCGGGCAGCCAAGGCCCGCTTCAGGGTGGCTGCCTGTAAAGCAATGGCTGGGCTGGGGGCGGGCTGGTAGCGGGCGTCGTTGATATCTGCGGTCAGGATGTCGGTTGCACCATCTGTCCGCGCAGCAAAACGCTCGACATCCAGCAGAATCTGCTCACGGCTGATGCCCGCCAGGCGTTCACGGATGCGGGCCAGCAAGACCGGCCCAGGCGCCTTGCCAATATCGGTGGGTGGGTGCAGCAGCCAAGCCAGCGCCGAGGTATGTAAACCCTCGCTGGGTTTGTCGTCATTGCTGGTGGCAGAGGGCGTGTCGATCTGCCCCCAAACCACGTAACAGCGGTGCTTGGCACGGGTCAGCGCTACATAGAGCAGGCGTAGTTTTTCCGCCAAACGCTCCCGACTGGCCATGCGTTTGTGCTGGTCGATGTCGCCCAGCCCGAAATTGAGCCGCGCCCTGCCTTGCTCATCGTGAAAGGCGATGGCGCTCTCGTTGGGGTGCATCAGCTTGCCATCCCATAAAAATGGACAGAAGACGATGGGGTATTCCAAACCCTTGCTGGTATGGATAGTGACAATGCGCACCCGGTCGGCATCGCTCTCCAGCCGCATCAACTTCTCTTCACTTTTTTCAGGCTGGGCGCATTGCTGCTCAAACCAGGCCAGGACGCTGTCCAAGCCCGCCCGTCGGCGGTTCTCGACCTGGGTCAGCTCTGCCAGATGCAGCAGATTGGTCAGTCGACGTTCACCATCGAAAAAGGCCAGGACGCGTTGCGACACGTTGTATTGATCCGGCCCTGGTTGATCCAGCCAGTCGCGGAACATATGCATGAAACCGTGTTCACGCCACAACCTATGCCAATGGGCGAATCGTGCCAGCCATTGCTCCCACAACTGTTCCTGGTCTTGCAGCGCGGCGATCTGCGCGGCATCCAGTCCCATCAGCTCTGTGGCCAGGGCTGCACGTAGCAAGGGCTCGCGGGCAGGCTGCAGAATGGCTTGCAGCACACATAACCATTGGCGAGCCTCGGTGGTGGCAAAGACACTGTCCTGCCCTTGGCGCACGCTGGGCACGCCCCGGGCGGCCAGGGCCTCATGGATCAGACTGGCTTGACGGTGTGAGGGCACCAGCACCGCTATGTCCCCACCACCCAATGGGCGATCCACGGCCCGGCCCTGCTCTTCACCAGCAATACGCGCCTGGCCTTGGGCGGCCAGATTCAGCAATCGGACGATTTCGCTGGCTGTGCTGGCTGCCGCTTGGTGGTTGGCGTCGGTCTTGCCCCATTTGGTGGGGGCTTGTTTGTCGGAGAAGGCTTGGGGCAGCATCAGAAAGCGGAACGCGGTGGCTGGGTCGCCAGGCACCACCAGTTCAGCGCGTGATTTTTCTGCGGCTTGTACGCCTTGAAAGCCAATGCCCTCATCCAGAAACGGCAGTGGATTCTGTTTGGCGGAAAATAAAGCGTTGACTGCCCGCACCAGGCCCGGCAGTGAGCGCTGGTTGGTGTTCAGCGTGTATTGCGCATCAGTGGCTTGGCGGGCAGCCAGATAGGTATAGATATCGGCGCCGCGAAAACTGTAGATGGCCTGCTTGGGATCGCCCACCAGGAACACTGGCAGCGCCTGCCCCACATACACATGGCGGAAGATGTCATATTGCACCGGGTCGGTATCTTGGAACTCATCGATCAGGGCTGCGCGATAAGTGTCGCGGATATGTTCAGCAAGGTGTGGGCCATTGTCACCGCGCAACGCTTCGGCCAGCTTGTTGAGCAGATCATGGTAAGACAGTTGCCGACGGGTTTGTTTGCTCTGCACCAAAGCTGCATTGCAGTGTGCCAGTAGGCGGTTTTTCAGCTTGGCCAGCCGGATCTCGAAGCTGCTTCGCATCGCATCATGCGCTTCACGCACCGCCTCGAACAAACGGAACACAGGGTGGCTGGGTGGGGCCAGCTTCTTCTTACGCTTGTTGAAGCCCTGATACAGCCCGCTGTCGCTCAAAGCCAACGCTGCGTTGGGCACCGTGCTGGGGGGCTCAGCCACCCAGGTATCCAACTCATTGATCAGCGCCTGTAATTTGTCGCCTTTATGGCTGGTGTTGAACCCCTCTTGCTCGTCGAACGCCAGCAATAGCGCCTTGGCGGCATCGCCCTCTTCAAACCACCCTTCGTGGGCAGCATTCAGGGCATTGTGCAGCTGGGCCTGCAGCGTAGTGTTGTCGGCAGGCTCCTCCATGTCGATCAGCGACAGAAAATCCTGTTTGCCGATATGTGGCGCAATGTCCAGCAGCCAGCTGTCTGGGGTCTGTTGCTTGTCGGCCAGCCAGGCCGCCCACGCGCCGGTGGCCTCACCCACCTCACGCCGCCAGAAATCAGCCACAGCTTCGATCAGCAAACCATGTTCATCGGTCAGCAACTCGGCGTCGAAATCAGTACCGCTCTCAAAAGCGGCATCCCGTAACACACGCTGGCAAAAGCCGTGGATGGTATGAATCGCCGCATCATCAAAACTGCTGATGGCGCGGGTCAGGCGGCGTATGGCCAGATCCTGCTCACCGGTATATTGGTCGATCAGCGTCTGGCAGAAGCCATCTGCGCTATGCCCTTGCTCAAAGGCCCGTAGCATGGCGACCAGCCTGGCCCGCACCCGCTCACGCAGCTCGGCGGTGGCCGCTTTGGTATAGGTGACCACCAGAATCTGATCGACTGTCAGCCCATGTTCCAAAATCAAGCGGGTGTACAAGCCAGTGATCGTCCAGGTTTTACCGGTGCCGGCACTGGCCTCGATCAGCGATACCCGATCCAGCGGCACCGTGAACACATCCAAGGGCAAAACGCTGTCAGGCATGTTTGGTCTCATTCATTACCGCCAGCAAGGGGGAATACAGCTGAACAGCCAGGTGGGCAAAGTGTTCATCCAAGGGGTCGGTGGCCCGCCAGGCGGCTTGGTACCAGATGTTTTCTGATTCACCGAAATGCAGATTGAATCGTGTCTCCGGCGCATCCCATTCCTTACGGGCATTGATCAACGCACGCTCTGCTGGCTGCTCGCGGTGGATGGCCTCAGCATAGGCATAACTGGATTTGATGAAGAATGGCAGCGGGGTGTGCAGCCCTTGCCAGTAATACGTCAGCAGTTCACCCAGCAACGCATCGGCATCTTCGACGGGCGGTAGATGAAGCGTGCCATCCAAGCCGATCAGGCGGCTTTCCAAGGCCACCCCGGCTGGGGCGCTGGCACATAAAGCCAAGTGCTGTAGCCACAGCTGGAAGCGATCACGGGCTTTGATCACGTCGGTCGAGTGCTGCACGATGCCTGCGGGCGTCACGCCGTGCAGCCAGCCTGTCAATGTCAGGCCATCGCGGCTCAGGCGCAGCAAGGGCGGGTCGATGGTAGGCAAGCCTTGCCAGGGTGCCAGTTTGTGCGCCAGGCCTTGCATGGTCTGCGACTCCTGTTGCTGCAGGTGCAGGCCATATTCCCCCGCAGGCAACAGCCCGCTGGCCGTAGCCAGTAGGCGGCCCGTCTCGGGCTGTTGCTTTTGTTGCCAGTCGAGCGCCAATTTGCGGATGGCTTGTTTGCTGCGCCAATCCAGTGCGAAGGGCTCGCTGGTTTCGAGCCGGTCGTCAGGCTCGCTCAATTTGAGCTTGAGTCGTTGCCGTAACAGATAGCGGGCCGTGTTGGAAAAAAAGGCGCTCAGCTCGGATAGCTCCAGCGTTCGCCATTCCGCATCGGCGGGTGCCAAGGGCGCTATGAACAACGGTCGGGTGGCTTGCTCGCCCTGCCCTGCATGCTGTGCGGCCTCACACCAGCGCTGGTTGAATGATTGCACGGTGCTGGCGGGCTGGAAATAGCTGGCATTGAAGGGTTGCAATGGGTGCTCCACCACGACTTGTTGGCGGATGCGCGCTGCCTGCTCATCTGGCGCCAAACTTGCATCCTCCAGCCGATGGAAGCCCACGCCAATGGTATCCAGTAAGTCCGCGACCAATACCGAAGGCGGCAGCTCGCTGTTGTCCCGTTGATCGCGCCCCATATAGCTCAGGTACAGCACCTGCCTGGCGGAAACCAATGTCTCCAAGAACAGCCAGCGGTCGTCCGCTCGGCGCGAACGATCCCCACGCCTGGCATGGCGGGCGATCAGATCAAACCCCAGCGCGGGTTGGGTGCGAGGGAACGCACCGTCGCTCAGCCCTAGCAAGGCAATCACCTTGAAAGGCAGGCTGCGCATCGGCACCATGGTGCAAAATGTCACTGATCCGGTCAAAAAGCCGGATGAACCTGCTGTGCCATCAAATTGTTGTGTCAGCCAGTTTTGTACCACCGGCATCGGAACAGCCTGCCCAAACGCTGCATCACTTGCCAGCTCACGCAATAGCTGTAGCGCCTCGCGAATGCGCAGGACGATGGGCTCCTCCTCTTGGCTGGGGGTAAACAATGCATCCAGCAATTTTCCCAGCCGATCTGCCCAATCGGACAAGGTGGCGGGCTGTGCCAAACGATCGGCCCAGTCGAATACGGTTTCCAACAGATAAGCCAAGCGCGCGGCCAACTCGGCCCGGCTGCCTTCCAGATCGTCAAATGGCAGCGTCTGACGCCAGAGCGGTACGCCCCCCCCCGCTACAGCCGTTGGCAATGCTGCGCCCAATATCAAACGATCCAATCCTGCACGCCAGGTATTTTGGTCGATGGCGGGCAGATCCAGCGATGCTTTGTGTGCCCCATCCCGCGCCCAACGCACGCGTGTTGCTTGCAGCCAATCGTGTAATGTCGGCAGCTCAACTTCTTCAATGCCGAATTTGCGCTGAATCGCTGGTATTTCCAACCAGCCCAATACTTCATCCAATGTAAAGCGCGACTGCGGCAAGTTCAGCAGGCCCAGCCACAACTCCAATAGTGGCGACTCACTGCGCATACCTCGGTCGGCAATGGCGTACGGCAGATAAGGCACGCCATCCCTTGCAGCAAATACCGCCTCGATATAGGGCGAATATTGCTCAATGTCGGGCGTCAATACTGCAATATCGGCGGGTTGCAAGTCGGGGGTGTCGCGTAACAAGGCCAGCAATTGATCATGCAACACCTCGACCTCACGCATGGCGCTATGGCACACATGTACCTGCACTGATCGATCCAAGGCGGGAATTGGCAGCTTGTTGGCCTCATCACGCCATGTCAGGGTCAGCACATCATGTTGCAGATGCCCGAGCAGTGAATCCATCGATTCATGATTGGGCTGGAATAGATCATTTAAGGTCGGCATGGCAGACAGCTGATCAAAAAAATCGCGCCCCTGCCGCCCCAGCCTCGCCAGTAAAGGATTGCCGACATCCAGGTATAGATCCGACGACTCAGCCATCACCCCGGCTTGCTGACCAACATCCCCCCAGCTTTCTGCGCACGGGTTCAGCGCAAAAAAGCACACATCGATCTGCTCTGCCAGCTGCTCGAACACCTGCAGATACACCGGCGGCAAACTGGTCATACCAAACAATGTCAAGCGCTGTGGCAAACGCTGCTTGATCGCGGGCTCCTGCAGTGCTGCCATCAGGCGCTCCATCAGCCGGGCGCGGTGGCTGGCCTCGTTTCCGCTCACCATATCCCGCCACAGCTTGGCCTGCCAACCCTCGTCCTCGCCCAGCCCAAGTAGCCTGCCTTGCTCCCACGCGGCTACCCAGTCGGCACGGTAGACCAAGTACTGATCAAAGATATCCGCAATCCGATGCGCCAACTGATAACGCCGCAATACATCGCCACGCGCAATGAATGTGGCCAAACGCGGCGCCACCGCCAGATTCGCCGGGTCGCTCAACCAATCCAGCACCCGCCAGCACAAAACCTCTGGCGAAAACACCGAGCGCCTTGGCAAATCCCCCAACGCCGTTGTCAGCAACTTCCACATGAACGATGCCGGCAGTGGGAACTGCATATTCGCGCACACCCCATGCCGCTTCGCCAACTCGAACCCGATCCACCGCCCCATCCCCTTCGACTGCACCACCACCTCCTCCGATAAGAACGGCGATGTCAATGGGCTGGAGGTGACGACAGCAGAAAGCAGCTCCAGCAAGGTTTCCAAGCGATTGGATTGGTAGAGGTAGAGCATAGACGTGATATTGACTTGATGAGACTATTTTCAACTGTGGTGGCCGTGAGCACAAGGTCGGCTGGGATTGGGCATGGTGTAGTGTGTTACCGATTCCACTACGTCAAGTCTGGTTCAGGGCTATATCAGCACGATTGGGTGTAGCATCCGCACAAATTGTCAGGCGATGGTGATAAGTACGCGATATGCTCAAACTATTGTCAATGCCAGTCAGACTTCTGCTATGTCCGTCACCCCTTCCCGCCAGATTGTGTATCAGATTTTCCCAGAGCGTTTTGCCATTGGCCGTGGCCTGACGGGGAAGGAGAAATTATCGCAGGCTGCCTATCAACGCCCAGGAAATATCCTGAAGGCAGATTGGCAGGCCAGGCCCGCTGAGGATGATGCGGAGCTCAAGCAGTGCGGGCAGGTGTTCTATGGTGGGGATTTGCAAGGGATCACTGAGCGGCTGGATTATATTCAGGAGAGCGGGTTCAACACGCTTTATTTCACGCCGATTTTTGATGCGCCCTCGAATCATAAGTACGATGCGATGGACTTTTTCCGCATTGATCCGATGTTCGGTGATGAAGCTGCGCTGAAGCGGTTGATCGCTGAGTTGGATAAGCGTGGCATGGGTTTGATTCTGGACGCGGTGTTGAATCATGTGAATTATCAGCATCCATGGTTTTTGGCGGCCAAGCGTGGTGAACAGCCATATCGTGATTTTTTCACCTTTGATAAGGCCGGAAATCACCTGTGTTGGTGGGGGCATCCGTATCTTGCGGAGCTGAACCTCGACAATCCGGAGCTGCAATCCATTTTGTTTGCGGGCGAGCGTAACTTCCTGTCGCACTATCTGGAGATGGGCATCACGGGCTGGCGTTTTGATACAGCGCAGGATCTGGGTATGAAAACGGCGGAGCGCATTCGCCAAAGCATCCATCGACGCTTTCCTCATGCTCAGTTGCTGGGGGAATTGATGAGTTATGCCGGTGGCTGGGTAAATGGTCGTGGTTACACGGGTATGATGAATTATTACTTCCGTGAGGCCATGCTGGCGTGGTTAGCCGGAGATATCGCCCATCAGCAGGCAAATGCCGCCATGCGTGAATATTATGATGGCTATGGGCATGAGGGTAGCCTGAATAGTTGGCTGATGCTGGGTAGCCACGACACCATGCGATTGAGAACGGCGATTCCAGATGTTCGCTTGCGGCAGCTTGCGGTTGCTGCGCAATTCACCCTGCCGGGTATTCCGTTGGTCTACTATGGGGACGAGAATGGCATGGAGGGTGGGAACGACCCGGACTGCCGTCGCCCAATGGTGTGGGATGAGGCTCAGTGGGAACGACCGATGCGAGATTTCATCCAAACATTGGTTGGTATCCGTGAGGCGAATGCCGCCCTGCAAAATGGCAAGTTGATGATGCTGGGTGAAAAGCAAACCGGCAATGCGTTGATCTACTTGCGTTACACCGATGTACCTGGCCAGCTGGCGCTGGTGGTGCTCAATCTGGGGGACGCGCCATTAAGGGAGTTGGTGTTCATTCCCTACCCACACCTATATAACAGCGTGCCTTTAAGAAATCAGCTGGCACCTGGTAATGAGATCAAAATGGGTGGCGGGTGCATTTGGGTGGAGGCCCCGCCAAAAGGCGTGGCCATTTATACACCTTTCGAGCCCCACGCTCATTTCCGCTTTTATAAAGAACGGAACCTCGTTGTTTGATGATGCCTTTGTGGTGAATGGATAATTGTCAGACGTGGATCTCAGCCGCCGATCAAGCATTGGCGGACTGCTGGAAACCGGTCGACAGTGATGATGTGAAGCCTAGGCTGGCTGCAGCCAAGCAATATCTACGATCTTCACTCGGCTGAAGACCCATATCAAAGCGGAGCACGGTGACCCAAAGTGCGCTGATCCGGGTTACCGATTCAATAGTTGTTGTGCCAATTGCCCAAGAGTTTTGACGGCCTCCTCCACTTTGGGCGAGAAAACATGGCCGGCATTGAGTCGTAGGCAGTTACGTAGCCCATCGCCCAAGGTGAACAACTCCCCTGGCGCACAACCGCTTCCTTGCTGCACTGCCAATCGGTTCAGCTCTACGGCATCGATTTTCTGTGGTAGTTCGACCCAAAGCAAGTAACCACCCATTGCACAAGATACACGTGTCTCGGCAGGAAAATGATCGCAGACAGCGGCGCGTAGCGCATTCAGCTGTTCGGCCAATTGTCGACGCAATCTGCGCAAGTGAGGCTCATAGTGACCACTCTCCATAAAAGCTGCATAAGTGCGCTGGATGAGCAATGGGACACCATCCATCGTAGCAGGCTTGAGAGCCTGTAAGCCCAGGCGGTAACGTCCGGCCACGATGTAGCCAAGCCCTAGTCCTGGTGCCAGGGTAATGGAGAGCTCGGAGCACAGAATTACATTGCCGTTTCGATCAAATGCTTTACAGGGCTTGGGCCTTTGCTCGCTGTTGTAAAACTCACCATATGTGTCATCTTCAATCAGCGGCACGCCATGGTGCTCCAGTAACGCGACCAACTTCCGTTTGTTGTCATCGCTCATCAAGCTGCCGGTTGGGCTCGCAAAATTGGCGCTGACGATACAAGCTGCAATCTTTTGTTGCTGAAGTGCCTGGGACAACGCATCCAACGAAATCCCGTCACAAGGATGGGCAGGGATTTCCAATGCTCGCCTGGATAAAGTCTCAAGCTGTTCTTGTAAAGGAAGTGAAGATGGCGCGGCAATCGCGACGATATCGTCTGGCTTGGTCAACAGTCGAAGACTCAAGCCCAGCGCATCAACAACACCGTTTGTGATAATAATGTCATCTGCCTGCCAGATACACCCCGCCTCCACACCACGCCTAGCAATTTGCTGCCGGAGCTGCTCATCACCTGCATCAAATGCGTAACGGGCCAATAGCGTCGGATCGCGCCTAGCCTGATAGGTCATGAATTTTTGAATCAGCTGATTGGGGAACAAGCTGGGCGACAAATTGGCCAGCCCCAACCAGTCACAGTGGCTAGGGTGGACGAACTCCAATAACCGCTTCCGCTTGTTCGATATCTCCACCAACCTGGGCTGGCTGTGATACTCCCCGCTCAACTGCTGTGGTAACGGTCTCGCCTGGATCTGTCGTTTGACGTAAAAGCCAGCACGAGGCCGTGCCTCAATCAATCCTGCGTCCTCCAGCAAATGCAACGCATGTGTCACTGTTGCCGGGCTGGCATCATGTAATGAACACAACGCCCGCACTGACGGCAGCTTATCCCCAGGGCGCAGGCTCCCTCCACTGATACAGGCCGTCAATTCTTCTGCGAGCTGGGCATAACGTGGCGCGTTGGCAGGTGCATTCATATATTTGTCAACTATATAGACTGATGGAAGACGATTGCTGATAGCAAGATCGACTATACGAGCACCACGGCAAGATATGAGGGCCAACATGGTGGCTCTTTATTGGCATTGTATTAACCTGCCCCGTTTCATGTTGCTTGATCATGAGCATCTGAGTCCATGGCTACCATTGCCAGTATCAGACAACAATCGAAAATCGCCAAAGGCTCAGCCCAAGACCACAGAACCCGCAGCCTACAAGCCCTCCAGCCCCAAGACCATACAAACACCATAACAGAATACATGATTTGAATAGCCTGTATCTAACAGACTCAATAGCCTCTCCAAAGGAGGATTTACCGTAAATGGATTCTGTTCATATACTCAAACCGAGCTTACACAGCGAGGAGCTATTAAAGTGGGTTGGACAGCGTGGGTGGCAGTTGGGACAGGAGCAGCACTTGGGGCCTGGTTACGGTGGGTGCTAGGAAGCTGGCTCAATCCAGTATTTGCAGTAGTACAGTTAGGCACCCTGGCTGCAAACTTATTGGGGGGATATCTAGTCGGGCTGGCTGTGGCGGGCTTTAGCCATATTGCGCCGTTGCCATCAGAATATCGACTATTCGTAGTGACTGGATTCCTAGGTGGACTGACCACGTTTTCCACGTTTTCCAGCGAGGTCATTGATCTCATATTACGTGAACAACTGGTATGGGGCTTTGCTGTGGCAGGATCACATCTGCTGGGTTCGTTGCTGCTTACCTGGTTAGGCATTCGGACCATGAACACCGTGCTGATGTGGATTTCCTAGCTGCTACCATCTGGCTGTAGCACCGCATTGGGTCCGCAGATCAACCATTTTGAACGAGACAAACAAAAACCGAATGGTTTGGAGGTTTGCAAAAAAGGTTTCATTTCAACTTGATAGTACTGGATAGTCCCTTGAAAAGCGCTTCAGGCCTCAATGTTTTGAAAATAGTGCTTGACGTGTATGTCAGGAATCTCTAAGATTCACCTTCTCTGCTGCAGCGAAACAGCGCGGCAATGATCTTTAACAAAAAATACAGTCGATAAGCGTGGGTGCTTGTGGATGGGTTGCCGGACTGATGTCTGGTTAATCAAAGAAATAAAGTACTCA